>SFNZ01000017.1 GCA_004552615.1 Bacteroidales bacterium
AGATATCATTGACATCTTCGGCCTTGCTGAGGAAATCGAGGCGACACAGGAAAATCTCAAAGCCAATGAAGGACGCAAACTCGCTGCCAAGGTGCTCAAGGCCTGGAACGAGGACTTTGTTGACGAGGATACCGGTGAGGTCATCCCGATCGAGCGTACCATGCCTATCGTCGAGAGAGGCGACATCATAAATGAGGAGACAATCCAGAAACTGGCTGATGCAGAGGTGAAGACCGTCCTCCTTCAGAAGGACGAGGCAAGCGACAGTGAATATGCCATCATCTACAACACTCTGCAGAAAGACCCGACAAATACGGAAAAGGAAGCTGTCAACTACATCTACAAGCAGCTCAGGAATTCTGAACCGCCTGATGAGGCTACCGCAAGGGATGTCATCGACAAGCTCTTCTTCTCCGAAAAGAGATATGACCTCGGTATCGTCGGAAGATACCGCCTGAACAAGAAGCTGAGTCTCGAGACAGACCCGGCATTGCGCGTTCTTACCAATACCGACATCATAGAGATTATCAAATATCTCATTCAGCTTATCAATTCGAAAGCCACGGTGGACGATATCGACCACTTGAGCAACAGGCGTGTGAGGACAGTGGGCGAGCAGCTTGCAAACCAGTTCAGCGTAGGCCTTTCAAGGATGGCGAGGACCATCCGCGAGAGGATGAACGTCAGGGACAGCGAGCAGTTCAACCCTATCGACCTCATCAACTCCAAGACTCTGTCCTCCGTGATCAATTCGTTCTTCGGAACGAGCCAGCTTTCACAGTTCATGGACCAGACCAACCCGCTTGCGGAGGTTACCCACAAGCGCCGTCTGTCAGCCCTCGGACCGGGAGGTCTTTCCAGGGACAGGGCCGGTTTCGAGGTCAGGGACGTGCACTATACACATTACGGAAGGCTTTGTCCTATCGAGTCTCCTGAGGGTCCGAACATCGGACTTATCTCGTCACTTTGCGTATATGCCAAGATTGACGACCTCGGATTCATCGAGACTCCATACCGCAAGGTGGACAACGGAAAGGTGGACCTCAGCGATACAGGCTGGAAGTTCATGAGCGCAGAGGAAGAGGAGGACAAACTCGTATCCCTCGCCAATGTGAAGATGGATGATGACGGTACCATTGAGGACGACAGGATCCAGTGCCGCCTCGAGGCCGACTTCCCGGTCGTGACCAAGGAGGAGGTTGACTACATGGACGTTGCACCTAACCAGATGGCTTCCGTGGCAGCATCCCTCATTCCGTTCCTCGAGCACGACGACGCTCACCGTGCCCTCATGGGTGCGAACATGATGCGCCAGGCCGTTCCGCTTCTCAAGCCGCAGTCCCCGATCGTGGGTACGGGTCTTGAGGAGAGAGTCTGCATTGACTCCAGGACACAGGTCATGGCCGAGCGCCGCGGAGAGGTCGTATATGTGGATGCCAATGAGATTCACGTGAAATATGAAAGGACGGCCGACGAGAAATTCGTCAGCTTCACTCCTGACATCACAGTATATCATCTTCCTATATATAGGAGAACGAACCAGAGCACGACTATCTGCCTGAAGCCGGTTGTACGCAAGGGCGACATCGTGGAGAAAGGCCAGGTGATGACCGAAGGCTACGCCACCCAGGGAGGCGAGCTCGCTCTCGGCCGCAACCTCATGGTAGCATTCATGCCTTGGAAGGGTTACAACTATGAGGATGCCATCGTGCTTTCCGAAAAGATGGTACGTTGGGACATTCTCACTTCCGTGCATGTCGACGAGTTCGTGACCGAGGTACGCGAAACCAAGAGGGGAATGGAAGAACTCACTTCCGACATTCCTAACGTCAGCGAGGATGCCACACGCAACCTCGACGAGGACGGTATCGTGAGGATCGGTGCACATATCGAACCTGGTGACATAATGGTCGGAAAGATTACTCCTAAGGGAGAGAGCGATCCTTCACCGGAGGAAAAACTCCTCAGGGCCATCTTCGGCGACAAGGCCGGCGATGTCAAGGATGCTTCCCTCAAGGCGAATCCTTCACTCAGCGGTACGGTCATCAAGACAGCGCTCTATGCAAAGGTTGCCAAAGAAGGCAACAGGAAGGGAGCCAAGGCCGAACTGAAGGCCAAGCTCGATGGCATCGAGGAGGATTTCCACAAGAAGACGGAGGCTCTTTACGCCAAGTTTTTCGAGAAACTTGTCACCCTCGCAGAGGGCAAGACGAGTGCCGGTATAAGCGACCTCTACGGAGTCGAGGTTATTCCGGAGGGCAGGGCAATAACTGCCGAGCAGCTCAAGACAATTGATTACAACAATATCAATTCCAACAGGTGGACATCCGACGAGCATGCGAACTGGATGATCCGCGAGCTCATCAACAACTACTGCATTTCCTATAAGGAAGCTGCAGCAGCCAACAAGAGGGCCCAGGACAAGATCAAGATCGGTGACGAACTCTCCAACGGAGTGATGCAGCTTGCAAAAGTCTATATCGCCAAGAAGAGGAAGATCACCGTCGGTGACAAGATGGCCGGACGTCACGGTAACAAGGGTATCGTCGCCAAGATCGTAAGGGAGGAGGATATGCCGTTCCTCGAGGACGGAAGACCTGTTGACATCGTGCTCAACCCTCTCGGTGTGCCGTCACGAATGAACCTCGGCCAGATCTACGAGACTGTTCTCGGATGGGCCGGACAGGTTCTCGGTGTCAAGTTCAGCACCCCGATTTTCGACGGTGCGAGCATCGACGAGCTCTGCGAATACACTGACAAGGCAGGGCTGCCGAGATTCGGAAGGACTCATCTCAGGGACGGCGGTACAGGTGACTGGTTCGACCAGTATGCCACTGTCGGTGTCATCTACATGATCAAGCTCGGCCACATGGTCGATGACAAGATGCATGCGAGATCCATCGGTCCTTATTCTCTCATTACCCAGCAGCCTCTCGGTGGTAAAGCCCAGTTCGGAGGCCAGCGATTCGGAGAGATGGAGGTATGGGCGCTCGAGGCCTTCGGTGCAGCAAATGCCCTGCAGGAGATTCTTACGGTCAAGTCGGATGACGTGACCGGAAGGAGCAAGACCTACGAGGCTATCGTCAAAGGCGAACCGATGCCTACACCGGGCATTCCTGAATCCCTGAATGTGCTTCTGCATGAGCTCAGGGGTCTGGGCCTGAAGGTGACACTTGATTAATTAGAGCCAATTGATTTGATATACTATGCCTATATTCAACAACAAAGACAATAAAGTCAGAAGCAACTTCCAGAGAATCAGCATTTCCCTGGCTTCCCCGGAGGATATCAGGGAGAGGTCCCACGGAGAGGTCCTGAAGCCGGAGACGGTCAACTACAGGACCTACAAGCCGGAGAGGGACGGTCTTTTCTGCGAGAAGATATTCGGACCTACAAAAGACTACGAGTGCTACTGCGGCAAGTACAAGAGAATCAGGTACCGCGGAATCGTGTGCGACAGGTGCGGAGTCGAGGTTACGGAGAAGAAGGTGCGCCGCGAGAGGATGGGACACATCTCTCTCATAGTGCCTGTAGCCCACATCTGGTACTTCAAGTCCGCTCCTAACAAGATTTCCGCCGTGCTCGGCATACCTGCAAAGAAGCTCGAGGCTGTGATCTATTACGAGAAATATATCGTCATCAATCCGGGAGAGAGCGGGCTCAACAAGCTCGACCTTCTTTCAGAGGACGAATATCTCGATGTGATGGACAGGCTTCCGGACAATGACAACCTTCCTGACGATGCTCCTGAGAAGTTCATCGCCAAGATGGGAGCAGATGGAATCTATGACCTCCTCAAGGAGATTGACATAGAGCAGCTTGCCAAGTCTCTCAGGGAGGCCATGGCCAACGAGACATCCCAGCAGAGGAAGGCTGAGATCCTGAAGAGGCTCAGCGTGGTGAAGTGGTTCGAGGAGTCCAAGGGCATCAACCGTCCGGAGTGGATGATCATGAAGGTCATTCCTGTCATTCCGCCGGATCTCAGGCCTCTCGTTCCGCTTGACGGAGGAAGGTTCGCTACATCCGACCTCAATGACCTCTACAGAAGGGTCATCATCAGGAACAACCGACTCAAGAGACTCATAGAGATCAAGGCTCCAGAAGTGATTCTCCGCAACGAGAAGCGTATGCTCCAGGAGGCAGTGGATTCCCTCTTCGACAATTCGAAGAAATCCAGCGCTGTGAAGAGCGAGTCCAACAGGGCTCTCAAATCTCTCTCCGACAGCCTCAAGGGAAAGCAGGGACGTTTCCGCCAGAATCTCCTCGGAAAGCGTGTCGACTATTCTGCACGTTCAGTCATCGTCGTAGGACCGGAGCTCCAGATGCATGAGTGCGGTCTTCCTAAGTTCATGGCTGCCGAGCTTTACAAGCCGTTCATCATCAGGAAACTGATCGAGAGGGGTATTGTGAAGACAGTGAAGTCTGCCAAGAAGATTGTGGACAGGAAGGATCCTGTCATCTGGGATATCCTTGAGAACGTCATGAAGGGACATCCGGTTCTCCTGAACCGTGCGCCTACACTTCACAGGCTCGGTATCCAGGCTTTCCAGCCGAGGATGATCGAGGGCAAGGCCATCCAGCTGCATCCTCTCGCATGTACCGCGTTCAATGCGGACTTCGACGGTGACCAGATGGCCGTTCACCTTCCGCTCAGCAATGCTGCCGTGATGGAGGCTCAGCTCCTCATGCTCGGTTCCCAGAACATTCTCAACCCTGCAAACGGTACTCCTATCACCGTCCCTTCACAGGACATGGTGCTCGGACTCTACTATATCACCAAGATCAAACCTGGTGCAAAGGGCGAGGGAATGAGCTTCTACGGGTCTGAGGAGGTGATTGTTGCCCTCAACGAGGGTGCTGTCGAGATGCATGCGAAGATCAATGTGAGGATTCCTGCCGACAAGCAGGACCCTTCAAAGGGAACCCAGATGGTCGAGACCACTCCGGGCCGCATCATCGTGAACCAGTTCGTTCCGGAGGAAGTTCCGTTCGTGAACGAAGTTCTCGGCAAGAAGTCCCTCAGGAAGATCATTACCGAGGTCATCAAGAATACCGGCGTGTCACGTACCGCCCATTTCCTTGACGACATCAAGAATCTCGGTTATGACAGGGCGTTCCGTGCCGGTATTTCCTTCAACCTCGGTGACGTGCTCATCCCTGAGGAGAAATACACCCTCATCGACGAAGGCTACAAGCAGGTTGAGGACATCAAGAGCAATTACGCCATGGGTTTCATCACCAACAACGAGCGTTACAACAAGGTGATTGACCTCTGGACAACCATAGACAACAAGCTCACGGGTATCGTGGAGAAACAGATTTCGGCTGACCAGCAGGGCTTCAACCCTGTTTACATGATGCTGGATTCCGGAGCCCGCGGTTCCACACAGCAGATCAAGCAGCTCTGCGGTATGCGAGGCCTCATGGCCAAGCCGCAGAAGTCAGGTGCTGCCGGAGCCGAGATTATCGAGAACCCAATTATTTCCAACCTCAAGGAGGGAATGACGGTGCTCGAGTACTTTATCTCCACCCACGGAGCCCGCAAGGGTCTTGCCGATACCGCCCTCAAGACTGCCGATGCAGGATACCTCACCAGACGACTCGTGGACGTTTCCCATGATGTCATCATCAATGAGGAGGACTGCGGCACTCTCCGCGGACTCATGGCTTCAGCCATCAAGAACAAGGACGAGGTTGTCGAGTCTCTCGGCGAGAGGATTCTCGGACGTACATCAGTACACGACATATTCAACCCTATCACCGGAGAACTCATCATCAAGGCCGGAGAGGAGATCAGGGAGGCTACTGCAAGTCTTATCGACTCCCTTCCTATCGAGCAGGTCGAGATCCGTTCAGTGCTTACCTGCGAGTCCCGCAAGGGAGTCTGCGCGAAGTGCTACGGACGTAACCTCGCAACCAGCCGCATGGTCGAGAAAGGTGAGGTTGTCGGCGTGATTGCTGCACAGTCCATCGGTGAGCCTGGTACACAGCTTACCCTCCGTACATTCCACGTCGGAGGTACTGCCTCAAGTACCGCTGCAGACTCTTCCATCGAGTCCAAGTACAACGGAAAACTCCAGTTCGAGGAGCTCAGGACTCTTGAGAGGGAGACCGCTACCGGAGAAAAGGAGGAGGTCGTTGTCAGCCGTATGGCAGAGCTCAAGATCATCGACGAGAACACCGGAATCACATTCTCCACATACGATGTGCCTTATGGCTCAGTTCTTTACAAGAAGGACGGAGACAATGTCAAGAAGGGCGACCTCATCTGCGAATGGGATCCATACAATGCGATTACCATCGTTGAGACCACTGGTACCGTCCGTTTCGACAATATGATTGAAGGCCTTACCTTCAGGGAGGAAAGCGCAGACGAGTACTCCAACAACAAGGACAAGGTCATCATAGAGTCCCGAGACAGGACCAAGAACCCTTCAATCCTCATCATCGGAGAAGGCGGAGACCTGCTCAAGCAGTACAACCTTCCGGTCGGCGCACATGTCACTGTCAGTGACGGCGAGAATGTCCGGATTGGTGAGGTCATCATCAAGATTCCTCGTGCAATCGGCAAGTCCAACGATATTACCGGAGGTCTCCCTCGAGTTACCGAACTCTTCGAGGCCAGGACTCCGTCCAGCCCGGCTATCATCTCCGAAATCAACGGTGAGGTCATCATGGGCAAGATCAAGAGGGGTAACCGTGAGATTGTCGTAAGGAACAAGTCCGGTGTCGAGAAGCATTATCTCGTGCCTCTTACCAAGCAGATCCTCGTGCAGGAGAATGACTATGTCAAGGCCGGTTCACGTCTTTCAGACGGCGGAATCTCTCCTACTGACATTCTCAATGTGCTCGGACCTGTCAAGGCCCAGGAGTATATCGTGAACGAGGTCCAGGCTGTGTACCGTCTGCAGGGTGTGAAGATCAACGACAAGCATTTTGAGATCATCGTAAGACAGATGATGAGGAAGGTGCAGATCAACGACCCGGGCGATACCGAGTTCCTGCCTGAGGAGCTTGTTGACAAGTGGCTGTTCATGGATACCAATGACGATATCTACGGCAAGTACTATGTCATCGAGCATGGTGACTCCCAGAGATATAGCGACGGCAACATCATCACTGCCCGCGAGATGAGGAACGAGAACTCTTCCCTCGAGAGACAGGGTCTCAAGATGATGGCTGTACGCGAGGCCAAGCCTGCTACTGCAAGCCAGGTTCTCCAGGGTATCACGAGGGCTGCCCTCAAGACGGACAGCTTCATATCCGCCGCTTCATTCCAGGAGACCACCAAGGTGCTCAGCGAGGCCGCAATCCGTGGCCGTGTCGATGACCTTGAGGGCCTGAAGGAGAATGTCATCTGCGGTCATCTGATTCCTGCCGGCACAGGCCAGAAGGAGTTCCAGGATATCGTGGTAAGCAGCAAGGAGGATTATCTCAAGGAAATGAACGACCTTTAGTCGCTCGGATACAATATCAAGAGAGGCTGACCTTTTGGGCCAGCCTCTCTTGTGTCCTGTCATATAGCACGCAGTTCAGAGTCGGGATTATCTGCCCCCGAGAGCGTGGTAAAGTGATATTACACTGTAAATCAGATCATAACGGTCCTGCACCAGGTCCGTCTGGGCGGACAGGAGCGACTGTTCGGCAGTCAGGACTTCAAGATAGGTGGTGGAGGAATATCTCATGAGGTATTCCGTCTTCTCCACAGCCTCCTCCAAAGCCTTTGTCTGCTCGATTCTGGCCTCGATTCTACGGCTTGCACTCTGGTAGAGCGTAAGGGCATTGTTAACCTCTGCTCCGGCATCGAGGACGGTCTGCCTGAAATTCAGCTTTGCCTCTTCCTGCTGGGACTTCGCTATCTTCACCTTGGCTGCATTGGCCCTTGCATTGAATATCGGCTGGAAGAGCGAACCTGCAGCGGACAGGATCAGCCCTCCCGGGTTCACTACTGCACCTGCACTGTTGGTCCATCCGGCAGCCCCGCTGAGTGACAGCGACGGCAGCATTGATCCGCGTGCCACATTCACTGCGTAATAGGCTCCGGCAAGATTGTGCTCTGCAGCCCTGACGTCAGGCCTCCTTTCGAGCAATGCTGCAGGGACTCCGGTCTTCAGCTCTGCCGTGAATTCCACAGTGTCAATGTTTCCTCTTTCGATTCCGTGAGGAGTCTCTCCGAGTGTGGCGCATAACGAATTCTCTATTTCCTTGATTGCCTGTGCAATGGATTCCGTACTGGCTTTCACCTGCCAGTAGGCTCCTCTCATCTGGGCAATTGCCGTTTCATTGGCCATGCCCGCATCCTTCATCGCTTCGAGCACTTCCACGCTTCTCTGGAATTTTACTGCTGTGGACTCTGTCAGTTCGATCTGCCTGTCGAGCATGAGCAAAGTGTAATATTGCGAAGCTACAGCAGCAATGAGCCCTGTGACGGCTGCCTGCTCGTAGTCCTGCATCATCAGCCAGGCCTCCTTGGTCTTGATTTCCTGGCCGTCTCTTACCATTCCGACTCCCTCAGCAAGTATTGTGTCGCCTGGCTCGAGTCCGGATTTGACCACATATCTCTTGCCATCGTCAGTGAGGCTTGTCACGAGTCTTGTGGCTACTGCCTTTCTGTCAATGATTTTGTAGGCGAACACCTGGTCCTGGAGTTCGAACGTGGCCGAGCAAGGGATGATCAGGGCGTTGTCCAAGGTCTCAGGGATGACGATGTTGCCTGAGGCACCGCTGTGAAGGATGCCGCCCGGATTCCGGAACACGGCACGTACGGAGACGCTTCCGGTGGACCTGTCAATAACGCCGCTGATGGTCTCAATATATCCCTTTTCGGAATATGTGGAGCCGTCGTTCAGCCTGAGTTTTCAGGCAGGCTCCTGAGGGCCTCATCCATCGTGCTGTGCTCTCTTGTGAGGGAGAGCAGGCGGTTCTCCGTCAATGAGAAATATACATACATCACGGAATTGTCCGAAACCGTTGTCAGCGCAGCCGGGATGGACGGAGATACCAGTGCTCCTTCCCTGTAAGGAAGAGTACCGACGACTCCGTCCGCAGGGCTGAGCACCATGGTGTAAGTCATGTTGTTCTGGGCTGTTACTTCCTGGGCCTGTGCCTGGGCAAGCTGGGCTTTGGCCGTGAGAAGCTGGTTGTAGCTTGTCTGCAGGTCGTAGTCGGATATGACACCCTTCTCGTGAAGTTTTACGCGGCTGTTGTAGAGCAGTTCTGCAGTGGCCACTCCGGCCTCGGCAGCCTGGACGTTGGCCTCGGCTATCTGGAGTGCGGCCTTGTAAGGAACCTGGTCGATGACGAACAGGGACTGTCCTTTCTTCACGCGCTGTCCTTCCTTTACGCAGACTTTGGAAATGGTACCTGAAATCTGCGGATAGATGGCGATATCCTGCCTGCCCTGGATGGATGCCGGATATGTCTCGGAGAGTTCGATGTTTTCAGCTTTCAAAGTAATTGACTCATAGACTTTTGAGTCTTGCTGTACTGTCTGCCCGCTATTGCAGGAGTACATGATGATGCAACTGCAGGCGATGGCTGCCACTGCCTTTGTTTTTCTTACTGCCATTTGTTCAAGATCTTATTTTGGTCAGCAAAAGTAGTCCATAAAATCGAGGGATGGAGTTTCAAAATTCAATGAAAAATGGCCAAATTAGGAATTGATTTTCCAACAGAATATTTTTTGCTAATTTTACCGAAATTTTGAGATGAACCGAAAATGAAGACTATTTCTGATTCCATCTTCACAGAGGAAGACCCTTTCATCATTGTGGATACGTAGACCGAACTAAGCACGGATGAATCGGTGAAAGTCCGTGGCTGGGGAATTTTCCTCTGTACTTCCGGTACGTGTACCGTGAATATCAATACGGAAATATATTCCATCCGTCCCGGAAGCGAGATGCTCCTGTTTCCGGAAGCATTCGTATGTTTCTCGAATTGTTCCCCGGACCTGAAAATCACCATTTTCACCAGCTCTGATGCCATGATGTCGCAGGCGTTGAGGAAAATATCCTCGGATTTCTTCAGGCATCTCCGAAAATATCCTGTGTATCAGCATAATGGGAGCACTCAGACCGTTACCGAGTCTTATTTCGCCGTCTTCCGGACGATATTCTCTGACCGGCTGAACAAATACCGGACAATCATTGCCACCAATGTCCTCCGCAGCCTTATGCTGCACATATATGACAAGATTGAGAGATATTCGCTCAACGGTCACAAGGAAGCGGCCATCAGCAGGGGAGAGGAAATCTACAAGAATTTCATGACTTTGCTTCAGGAGTACGGCTGCGTAGAGCACAATGTCGCTTTCTATGCTGATAAACTATGCATCACGAGCCGTTATCTCTCAGCCGTGACCTGTGTCGTGGCAAATGAGTCCCCGAAGCAGGCCATCTCGGATTTTCTTATCCGGGAGGCCAAGGTCCAGCTGACTTTTTCGGAAATGACAGTGCAGCAGATTTCCGACCGCCTGCATTTCCCTGACCCTTCGCATTTCGGCCTTTTCTTCAAGCGCATGACAGGCATCACCCCTCTCGCCTTCCGCAAAAACGAGATGGTGATGTGATGAATATGTCAGGTAGTCTTATCTTTCGATCGTGGCTTCGCGATCAGGACCGAGGGAGATGATGGAAATAGGGACTTTCAGATAGTCCTCCATGAACTTGACATAGTCCCTGAAGGCCTGTGGCAAGTCTTCTTCCTTCCGGATTCCGGTGAGGTCCTGGTGCCAGCCCTTGAACTCGGTATATACAGGGGTGATTTCGGCAGCAGTGTCGAACGGGAACTGGTCGGTCTCCTTGCCGTCCACGATATAGGATGTGCAGACCTTGATGGTCTCGAAAGAGTCGAGGCAGTCGGCCTTCATCATTATCAGGTCGGTGACACCGTCCACCATCACAGTGTATTTAAGGGCCACGAGGTCGAGCCAGCCTGTCCTGCGCGGTCTGCCCGTGACAGCTCCGAACTCATGACCGATGCGGCGGATCTCCTCTCCGGTCTCGTCGAAAAGCTCTGTAGGGAACGGGCCGCTTCCGACCCTGGTGCAGTAAGCCTTGAAGATTCCGTACACATGCCCTACCCTTGAAGGAGCTACTCCGAGTCCCGTGCAGACTCCGCCGATGGTGGTCGAAGACGATGTTACGAAAGGATATGAGCCGTAGTCGATGTCGAGGAGAGAGCCCTGTGCGCCCTCGGCGAGCATCGGTTTCTCATCCAACCATCCGTTCACGAAATATTCGCAGTCTATGAGGTCGAATCCCTTGAGGAACTCGACGGCGTCCATCCACTCGGCCTCGGACTCGTCAGGATTGCACTTGTAGTCGAGGTCTGCGAGCATCTGGAGGTGTCTTGCCTTCAGTTTCGCGAATCTCTCCTTGAAATCAGGAGCGAGGATGTCCCCGACCCTGAGCCCGTGACGGCTGATCTTGTCTGTATATGTAGGTCCGATTCCCTTGAGGGTGGATCCGATCTTGGCCTTGCCTGCGGCAGCTTCGTTGGCTGCGTCGAGGAGCTTGTGTGTAGGCAGGATGAGGTGAGCCTTCTTGGAGATGTGGATCCTTTCCTTGGCGTCGATGCCGAGCTTGGCCACATTGCCGCACTCTTCACGGAAAGTTACAGGGTCAAGTACGACTCCGTTGCCGATGATGTTGGTGGCTCCTTCTCTGAAAATGCCTGAAGGAATGCTTCTTACGACGAAATTGTGCCCGTCGAAATGAAGTGAGTGTCCGGCGTTGGGGCCTCCCTGGAATCTGGCCACTGCAGGATATCTTCCCGCAAGAACGTCAACAATCTTACCTTTTCCTTCGTCTCCCCACTGGAGTCCGAGAACTACATCAAGTTTCATAGTGTAAATATTTTGTGAGTCAAATTCAATTGGTTTTCATTTTCAGAACGGAAGGTCGTCCATCTCAGGACCGGCTGCAGGATATTCAGGAGCCGGTGCAGGCTGGCTGTAAGGCGTTCCCGCCTGTGGCGCCGGCTGGGAATAAGGAGATCCCGGCTGGTACTGCTGAGGGGCGTTCTGCTGGTATCCTCCGGCCTGCTGGTAGCCCTGCTGCGGATAACCGGAATTCTGCGGATATCCCGTCCCCGGAGCTGCGCCAGGATTGTCTGCGCGCTTCCCGAGCAGCTGGATGGTGTCGGCTATGATTTCCGTGCTGTATTTCTTCGTCCCTGCCTGGTCGGTCCAGGAACGGGTGCGGATCTTTCCTTCAATATAGAGCTGTGTGCCTTTCCTCACGAATCTCTCCACGGTGTCGGCGAGCCCGCGCCAGGCCACGATATTGTGCCATTCAGTGTTTTCCTGCAGATTTCCGTTGCGGTCTTTGTACCTTTCGGATGTCGCCAGGGGGAAAGAGGCGACCTTGGGGGCATTGCCCTGTGGAACCGGATTTGTCTCAAGGTAACGTACTTCAGGGTCTTTTCCCACGTTACCGATCAGCATTACTTTGTTCAGTGACATAACTTGTTCGGATTAACAATGCAAGTTATGAATAACTTTTGAGATAACCTACTTTTATTTTTGAAAATTCATCGCCTCCGCCATTGCCGAGGCATCGGGCTGGATTCCGGTCAGGCGGGCGTATCCGGTGACTGCCTGCTGGAGCAGCCAGCTGCGTCCTGAAATGTACTGGCAGCCAGCCGCATTCATGAGGCTCCGCACCTCTCCGGAGAATGAAGGATTCTTGTAGTTGGCCTCGAGGACCACCTTGGCCGGACGCGGGCAGGAGTACCTGTCCTCTCCCTCGAAATCGCCGGCTGTCATGCTGTCAACTGCATCGAGTTTCATCGGAAGCGTGTAAATGACGAGGTCACATTCCCTGAATGCCTCCCTGAAGTCCGTCACCGGATCCACGATGAAATTGTATTCCGGCAGTTCGTCGGCAATCCGTTGTGCCTTTTCGGCTGTCCTGTTCATC
Organism: Bacteroidales bacterium; assembly: GCA_004552615.1. Classification (GTDB taxonomy): domain Bacteria; phylum Bacteroidota; class Bacteroidia; order Bacteroidales; family UBA932; genus Cryptobacteroides. The sequence goes on from SFNZ01000017.1 coordinate 12,924, forward strand.
AGCACGGTGTCGAAACCGAGTTCTGCAGCAGCCACTGCGGCAGCCCGCCCGGCGCCTCCGCAGCCCACTATGAGGGCCTGGGGTTTCTGGGTGAACAGCTGTCCGACTGCCTGCCTGAAGAACTGGTGTACCTTGATGTGGGCTTCCGGACCGAACTTGGAGAGAAATTCCCCTGTCAGTCCCGGGAAATATGCTTCTGCGAGACAGAATATTATGCCGGTGAAGTCGGAATTATCGGCGAGAATACCGTCCGGAGTCTTCACAATCAGGTTCGATGCCCCGATCTTGTGGCAATACGATGTGAAAAGCTCCGCTTTCCTGAAAGCCTGCTCCTTGAACGGGGCAGTGACATTGATGCCCTGATATCCGTCCATGAATGTTTTCCAGGACTGGCCGAAGTCGTTTCCTTCGATGAGGTCGTATGTGAATCTTCCGGCATAGCCGGCCTTGAAAAGCATCGGGCTCAAGGATGTGGCAATCGGGTCGCCGATCAGGCCGAATCTGTCCATTGTATTCTTGTTTTAGTGATTGTCTGATTTTCTCCTCGGAATGCTCCTATCGCCCGGAATGTCGCTGCCGGACGGCCTCGAATGCGAGTACCGCAGCGGATACCGAAACGTTCAGTGAGTCGAGCCTCCCGAGCATCGGGATTTTCACATGTGCGTCCGCGGACATCCTCCATACGTCGCTCAGGCCGGTCGATTCAGTGCCCATGACTATGGCCGTTCCGCATCTCATGTCCGTGTCGTAATACCAGGAAGAGTCCTGCAGCTGTGCTGTGTATATTTTTATATTGTTGTCCTTCAGCCATTTGATGGTCTCTCCGGAGGTGGCTGCGACAGTCGGAACCGTAAATACCGCCCCGAGACTCGCACGAATGAGATTGGGATTGTACAGGTCCGTGAGCGGGTCGCATATTATCACCGCATCGGCGTCGGCTGCATCAGCAGTCCTGAGCACGGCCCCGAGATTGCCGGGTTTCTCCACGGACTCAAGTACCAATACCAGGGGATTCTCCCTCAGCCTGATATCCTCGAGCCGGGTATTTTTCATTTCCACCTCTGCGACAATCCCCTCGGTCCCTTTCCTGCAGGCGATTTTCTCATATACCGCTTCCGTCACCCTGAACAGGCTGACATCCTCCCCGCATTGTGCGGCAATCATTTCCTCATCCCGTCCCGAGATTATTTCAGGACATGAAAACAGGGCCTTCACGCGGTATCCGGATTCGAGACAATGGAGAATCTCCCTTCTGCCCTCCACGACAAAAAGCGCATTCTCGCGCCGTGTGCGGGATTTCTCCCCGAGCGCGAGAAGCATCTTGATCTTCGGATTCTGGGCCGATGTTATTGTCTCGATCCTCATTCCAGGCGGGCTCAACTATTATCAGTTCTCCTGTGCCTCGTCCTGATTCTGCGGCTTAACGGTCTTCTCCGGCCTCATCTGAGGGAAGAAGAGAACGTCCTGGATGGTGCTCTGGCCGGTCATGAACATGGTGAGCCGGTCGATTCCCATTCCGAGTCCGGAAGTAGGAGGCATTCCGTATTCGAGCGCACGCACGAAGTCGTAGTCAATGAACATTGCCTCATCGTCACCCTTGCTCTTGAGGGCGGCCTGCTCCTCGAATCTCTCGAGCTGGTCGATAGGGTCATTGAGCTCGGAATATGCATTGGCGAGTTCCTTTCCGCAGACGAAAAGCTCGAAGCGCTCCGTCAGTGAAGGGTCATTGCGATGCCTCTTGGTGAGAGGGGACATCTCCACGGGATAATCCGTGATGAAAGTCGGCTGGATGAGATTCTTCTCGGCATATTCGCCGAAAATGGCGTCAATCAGCTTGCCCTTGCCCATCGTAGGGTCAATCTCCACGTTGAGTTTCTTGCAGGTCTCGCGAAGCTGGTCCTCGTCCATTCCCTTGATGTCCACGCCGGCGTATTCCTTTATGGCGTCGAGAATAGGAAGCCTGCGGTATCCGGCCTTGAAGTCCACGGTGTGCTCCCCGATGGTCACTTCGGTAGTGCCGTTGACCACCATGGAAATCTTCTCCAGCATCTTCTCCACGAATTCCATCATCCAGATATAGTCCTTGTAGGCCACGTAGATCTCCATGCACGTGAACTCCGGATTGTGGGTCTTGTCCATTCCCTCGTTGCGGAAGTCCTTGGCGAATTCATAGACTCCGTCGTAGCCTCCGACAATGAGTCTCTTGAGGTACAGCTCATTGGCAATACGCAAGTACAGAGGAATGTCCAATGCATTGTGGTGCGTGATGAACGGCCTTGCGGTGGCTCCTCCCGGAATGTCCTGGAGGATAGGAGTCTCTACCTCGAGGCAGCCGGCATTGTTGAAATACTCGCGCATGGTGGCCACAATCTTGGCCCTCTTGATGAATACGTCCTTCACCTGGGGGTTCACGATGAGGTCCACATATCTCTGCCTGTAGCGAAGCTCAGGGTCGGTGAATGCGTCGTATACCTTTCCGTCAGCCTCCTTCACGATAGGGAGGACCTTGAGGGACTTGCTCAGGAGGGTGAGCTCCTTGGCGTGCACTGAAAGCTGGCCGGTCTTGGTGTAGAAAGCGAATCCTTTGACACCCACCACGTCACCGATGTCAAGAAGTTTCTTGAAAACGGTATTGTACATTGTCTTGTCCTCTCCCGGGCATATCTCGTCCCTGTTTACATAGACCTGGATTCTGCCGGAGGCGTCCTGGAGTCCCATGAAAGAGGCGGCTCCCATGATGCGCCTTGACATTATCCTTCCGGCTATGCAGACCTCGCTGAAATTGCCTTTCTCCGGGTCATATCCCTCGAGAATCTCCTTCGTCGAGGCGTTGACAGGGTAAAGTGGTGCAGGATAAGGCTCTATTCCCAATTCCCTGAGTTTGGACAGGGATTCTCTCCTGATGAGTTCCTGTTCGCTCAATTCCAAATTTGCCATATGACTGTTTCTTTATCTGATTACTAATCCGTTTGCCGTCAAAAGCTGTAGTTCCGCTTCGCGAATGCCAACTTCAATTAAGTTGCAAAAGTAGCATTTTTATTCGTAATTTTGAAATTAATAAGGTATCTTTGTATGCTATGCAGAAAGAAAAGGAATGGAGACTGAAGGATCCGGCATCCCCGGACAATGTCGCACGGCTCGCAGCGGAGCTGGGCATTGACAATGTGCTCGCATCCCTGCTGGTCGGCAGGGGAGTCCGCACGTTCGAGGAGGCCAGGTCATTTTTCCGTCCCAATCTTTCCTCCCTCCACGACCCTTTCCTCATGAAGGATATGGACAAGGCAGTCGGGCGCATAGAGAGGGCTGTCCGTTCCGGGGAGAAGATACTTGTATACGGGGACTATGACGTGGACGGCACCACGGCGGTGGCTTTGGTCTATTCTTTCCTCAGGAAGATTGCACGGGGAGTGGATTTCTATATTCCGGACAGATATGATGAAGGTTACGGTGTGTCCGCCAAGGGCATAGACTGGGCGGCCGCAAACGGATTCAGCCTCATCATTACGCTTGACTGCGGTATCAAGGCCATCGACAAGGTCCGTTATGCCCGCTCGAAAGGACTGGACATCATAATATGCGACCATCACCTTCCAGAAACCGAACTTCCTGAAGCAGTGGCTGTCCTGGACCCCAAGAGGGAGGATTGCGACTATCCGTTCGACGACCTTTCAGGCTGCGGGGTGGGATTCAAGCTCGTACAGGCGTATTCGATGAAGAACGGTATTCCGTTCGAAAATCTTCTTCCGCTCCTGGACCTTCTCGTGGTCAGCATCGCTTCAGACCTCGTTACGGTGGTCGGTGAGAACAGGGTACTTGCCCATTTCGGGCTCAAGATGCTGAACGAGCAGCCGCGCATCGGACTTCAGGCCATGATCAATCTGGCCAATCTCGAGCCGTCCCACATAACTATTGACGACATAGTCTTCAAGATAGGGCCGCGTATCAATGCTGCCGGGCGAATGGAGTCGGGAAGGCTTGCAGTAGAGCTGCTTACGGCTGAGAATTCGGCTGACGCATTTGCGATAGGAACCAAGATCAACAACAATAACAACGAGCGCAAGAGCATCGACAGGGAGATTACCAAGGAGGCTCTGGAAATGGTGCAGAACGGTACCTGCCGCTGTTCCGACAATGCCGTGGTGGTATATGCCCCTGACTGGAACAAGGGAGTTGTCGGGATTGTGGCGTCCCGTCTGGTGGAGGCTTACTACAAGCCCACGTTCGTGCTCACCAAATCGAACGGTTTCGTGACCGGTTCTGCGAGGAGTGTCCGCGGCTTCGACCTCTACGAGGCGATCAGCAGTTGCGCCGACCTGCTTGAGAACTACGGAGGCCATATCTATGCTGCGGGGCTCACGCTTAGGGAGGAGAATCTGGACGAGTTCGTGAACCGCATCGACAAATATGTCGGGGAGCATATAAAAGAGGAGATGTCCACCCCGATAGTGGACGTGGATTCCGAGATAAATTTCTCGCAAATCAATCCGAAATTCTGCCGCATACTGAAGCTTTTCCAGCCTTTCGGCCCCGGAAACAGCGCCCCTGTATTCCTGACCCGTAATGTCTATGACGACGGCAACGGCCGCAAGGTGGGTCCCGGAGGGCAGCATCTGAAACTGGAACTCATACAGGAATCCGAACCGTATCATCAGATCTCGGCCATAGCCTTCAACATGGCGGATATGTTCGACCATATCCACAACGGCAATCCCGTGGACATCTGCTACAGTGTAGTGGAGAATTATTTCCGTGGCAATTCGACTCTCCAGCTCCGTATCAAGGACATGAGGGAGCGCACGGACATCAATCTATAACTCAAGTTTCGCAAGTCGCAAATAGCTGCTTTTCAGAGGATTTACTGTTCTATGCGAGCAAAAGTCCCGCGCGCAAATTTTGTATACGCTACCCTTTTCCTAAATCCCTTTCCCCGGTAAAGGGACCTACCATCGGCCTTCCGGCCTCAAAAGCAGTTGTTTCGCTCTGCGAAACTTGAGTCTTTAAGAGACTTGTCAGCCAATATCCGCAGAATTTCATCGGCTACGGTATCGTAGTCCTTTCCGTCAATGTCGATTATCGCATGGGCCGAGCTTTCATATATAGAGGACCTTACAGCCATAAGGGATTCAATCTTCCGGCGCAACGCATCCCTGTCACCCTGGCTGTCGCCGAGCATCGGACGTTCTCCCGGATACGTGTAAAGATTCTCCACGAGGGTGTCGGTGCATGCCCTGAGATATATGCAGAAAGTGTTTGCCCGTACTATGGAAACGGCCTCCGGTGTGGTCAGGGTGCCGCCTCCGAGGGACAGGACGGTGAATCCTTCAGTTCCCTGCTGCCTTTCCCCGGTATCCAGAATGTCCTTAAGGGCAGACACTTCCATCATGCGGAATGCAGCTTCCCCCTCTGTTGCGAAAATTTCCTTTATCCTGCGTTCCTGCCGGCCTTCTATCCAGTCGTCCAGGTCAATGAAACGGCTGCCTGTCCTTTCACAGAACAGGCGCCCGATACTGCTTTTCCCGCAGCCCATGAATCCGGTGAGGGATATTGTCATTGACGTTGATTTCCAGAGCATGGTTCCGCTATATTCCGAAGAGATTGGGTTCGTCATCACCTTCCTCCCCTCCGACTTCTCCTGCATCTCCCGCAGTGTCCTCTCCCGGTTCGGCAGGCCTGTACATGGCCTCTGGGCTGAAAGTCTTGCCCTCCGGGATGTCCTCCGGTCCGAGCTCCACTATTTCCCCGACGGCCGAGCCCTGGTCTGCAGGCTCCTCATCATCCTCCGGCTTTACGAGAGGCTCGATGAACTCGACTTTGAGTACGTCGTATCTGTGGCATCTGTTGCCCTTGGCCGCAATACCCTTCTTGGATATGAACTCCTCTGCATCGAACTTCTCCGGCTCCCTGTGTTCCTGGCGGCCTGTGAAAGTCACCATGAACTGAGGATGCCTGTCAGCGCTGAAATCCGCCAGATAATTGCCGCGGCCCTCAGGTATGAACCTGGTCGGTGAATTGTCGCTTACCGGGAATGAGAAACGCTTGATATAGAACTGTTTGGATGCTCCGTCGAAATACAGGGCGGCATAAGTCCTGTTCTCGTCGTATTTCTCGATTCTCAGCAAATCTCCCTGATACCGGCTGCTCAGGTCGTATGAGGTCGTATAATATGTTCCGTCCTTGAACACTGCCAGTATCTTGTCGTTTCCGCTGAACTGGCCGAGATGTGTTCCGCGGCCGTCCTCGTTGAGCCTCTGGACATCTTCATCGAACCAGATGTCCTTTCCGCCGATAGTGGATATACCCTTGGCCTTGAGCACGATACGCTGTATTGCATTCTTCGTCACGAGGTTTCCTCTCGAGGTTTTGCCCTTGATGGCGAGCTCGGAGAAATCATATTCCGCATTCAGTTTCTTGAGCTTCGGACGCGGGCGGAAATACATCTTGACGGTCTCCGCTTCTCCGTTGTGGTTCACGGAGAACCATACGATTTTCGAGCCCGGAAGACCCTGTGTGATGTCGTATTCCTTGTCCCTTGTCACGCTCGTGACCGCAAATCTCTTGGCATAATATACGCTTGCCTTTCCGTCCCGGTATATGACATTGTATATGGTCCTCGTGTCACCGCGGTTGAAAATGCCGACATACAGCAGATTCTTCCCGAAGAATGCCTTGTCAGTCACCTTGGTGATGCTGTATTTTCCGTCGTTCCCTATCACAATGATCTCTGCGATGTCGGAGCAGTCGCAGATGAACTCGCCTCCGTCATCCTTCTTGAGCCCGATGCCGACGAATCCTTCCGCAAGGTTCGCGAAGAGTTTAGCGTTGTTGCTCACCACCTTGGTGGCGGTGATGGTCTCGAATCCGGTAATCTCCGTCCTGCGCGGGAAATCCTTTCCGTATTTGTCCTTGATGCCCTTGAAGAACTTGATGGTATAGTTGGTGAGGTGATCCAGATTGTCCCGGATTTTTCCCATCTCCTTCTCGATTTCCCTGATTTTCTCGTCTATGGCCTTGGTGTCGAACTTGGAAATCTTCCTGACAGGCTTCTCGACGAGCTTGAGGATGTCCTCCATCGTGATTTTCCGCTTGAGAGCACTCTCGAATTCCTTCATCTTGTCCAGGACATCCTTGATCTGGGCCTCCCAGGTCTTCTGGTCCTGCTCGAGAATCTTGTACACCCTGTTCTCGAAGAATATCTTTTCGAGAGAGGTGTAATGCCAGCTGTCTTCAAGTTCGTTGAGTCTTATCTGCAGCTGCTGTCCGAGGAGTTCCTTCGTATGCTCGGTGTCGTATATGAGGATGTCCTCCACGCTCAGGAACTGAGGCTTGTTGTCCTTGATGACGCAGGCATTCGGGGCAATGGCCGTCTCGCAGTCGGTGAACGCGTAGAGGGCGTCGATGGTCTTGTCCGGTGAGACGTCGTTCGGAAGATGGATGACGAGGTCAGCAGTCGCGGTGGTCATGTCCTCGATTTTCTTGATCTTGATCTTGCCTTTGTCTTTAGCCTTCAATATGGAATCGACGAGGGCATGGGTGGTCTTGCCGTAAGGTATCTCCTTGATGGCCAACGTATTCTTGTCTATCTTCTCAATCCTGGCACGGACTTTCACGGAGCCTCCCCTCTGTCCTTTCATGTATTTGGAGCAGTCAGCGAGACCTCCGGTAGGGAAGTCCGGAAGGAGCTCGAACGGTTCTCCCTTCAGATAGGCTATCGATGCGTCTATCAGCTCATTGAAATTGTGGGGAAGAATCTTCGAAGCCATTCCGACAGCGATTCCTTCCGTACCCTGGGCGAGCAGGAGAGGAAATCTTACAGGCAGTTCGACAGGTTCCTGGTTTCGTCCGTCATAGGACGTCATCCAGTTCGTTATCTTGGGGTCGAATATGACCTCCTTGGCGAATTTGCTCAGACGGGCCTCGATATATCGGGCTGCAGCGTTCGGGTCGCCGGTGAGGATGTTACCCCAGTTTCCCTGGCAATCCACCGCAAGGCCTTTCTGCCCGAGCTGCACAAGGGCGCCCAGGATTGACTGGTCTCCGTGAGGATGATACTGCATTGCCTGGCCGACGATGTTTGCCACTTTGGTGAAACTGCCGTCGTCCATCCTGTACATCGCGTGGAGAACTCTTCTCTGCACAGGCTTGAGTCCGTCAACGATATTCGGGACCGCCCTCTGGAGAATGACATAAGAGGCGTAGTCCAGGAACCAGTCCTTGAACATGCCTGACAGCTTGTACTTGCGGCTGTCCTCTCCAAGCAGTTTCTCAAATTTCTCTGACGGTAGCGCCGTGGAATCGTCTATAGGCTCCTCGTTGATGTTCCCGTCGTTCTCCAGCTCGTCCGGAGACATGTCTTCCCACTCGTCCTTGCTCATCGGTATTTCCTTCTTGTTTGATTATTCTTCGTATCCGAACTTCCTGAGTTCCCTCCGGTTCTCCCTCCAGTCCGGATCCACTTTCACAAAGATGTTGAGGAAGACCTTCTTCTGGAAGAAGTCCTCCATCTCAATCCTTGCGGCAGATCCTGTCTTCTTCAACGCTGAACCGCCCCTGCCTATCAGGATTCCCTTCTGGGAGTCCCTCATGACATATATGACGGCGCTGATTTCGTAGCGTTCCTCCTCTTCCTTGAACGCCTCTATGGCCACTTCGCAGCAGTAAGGTATCTCCTGGGAGTAGTTCTCCAGGATCTTCTCCCTTATTATCTCCGATGCGAAGAATCTCAGGTTCTTGTCGGTGAATGCGTCCTTGTCGAACCAGGCCGGTGAGACCGGAAGCCTGGATATCACCGCGTTGAGAACACTTTCCAGATTGAACCTCTCCTTTGCGGAAACCGGGATGACCAGTGCCCCGGGTACTCTTTCCTGCCATTCGGACATCAGTTTCAGGACCTTCCCCTGATCGCTGACATCGATTTTGTTCACTACGATTATCACCGGACAGTCCAGGTCTTTCAGCCTGTTGACATATTCCGAGTTCTTGTCCGCCTTCTCGATCACGTCAGTCACATACAGGATGATGTCCGCGTCACCGATGGCGGTGTCCACGAAATCCATCATGTTCTCCTGCAGCCTGTAATTCGGTTTCAGGATTCCCGGAGTGTCGGAATATACTATCTGGTAATTCTCCCCGTTGACGATTCCCATGATTCTGTGCCGGGTGGTCTGCGCCTTGGCCGTTACTATGGAAAGTTTCTCGCCCACGAGGGCATTCATAAGAGTCGATTTGCCAACATTGGGGTTTCCGATAATGTTGACAAATCCGGCTCTGTGATTCTTTGGTTCCTGTACGGTATCCATATTATACATAAGCTCCCATCTTGAGGATATTCACTTCACCCTCAGAGAGATAACGCCATTCTCCCTTCTTCAGGCCCTTCTTGGTGAGGCCTGCGAAATATACTCTGTCGAGAGCCTTTACGTCATATCCCAGGGACTCGAAGATTCTCCTCACGATACGGTTCTTGCCGGAATGAATCTCGATTCCGAGCTTCCTGTGGTCTTCAGGGTCGATGAACTCGAGTTCGTCGGCCTTGATATCACCGTCATTCAAAGTAATTCCTTCGCAAATCTTGTTGAAATCCTCCTGTGAAAGAGGTTTGTCGAGAATCACCTGATAAATCTTCTTCTTGTCGTATGAAGGGTGTGTAAGCCTTTCGGCAATTTCACCGTCATTTGTGAACATCAGCACTCCGGTGGTGTTCTTGTCGAGCCTTCCTACAGGGAATACCCTTGCGCTGCACTTCTTCAGGAGGTCCATCACCGTCTTTTCGGCGTGAGGGTCACTCGCTGTGGTGACGAATCCCTTAGGCTTGTTCATCACGATGTAAACCTTCTCCTCTCCGCGGATACGCTCTCCGTTGAAACGGATGTCATCAGTGAACACGTTGACTTTGCTTCCGAGTTCGGTGACCACCTCGCCGTTCACTGTAACGACTCCGGCCTGGATGTACTGGTCTGCCTCCCTGCGGGAGCAGATGCCTGAATTGGCAATGAACTTGTTCAGGCGGATAACCTCCTTGATAGGAGTCTCCACCGTGTCGTTGTCCGAGAGCTGGATCTGGTCAAGCTGAGGCTTGCGGCTCAGCATGATATTGATGTTCTGCTCGTCTGTCTCGTTGAATTTGTACGGATTCGGCCTCTTGGCTGCCGGACGTGCTGCCCCCTTGCCTGCGAATCCTGCTTTGCCTGCCGGTCTCGGAGCCCCTGAAGGTCTCGGTGCGCCTGCCGGTTTCCTGCCTGGAGCGCCGAAATTCCTTCCTGCAGGTTTCCTGTCCGCAGAGGAGAATCTGCGTCCGCCTTCCTGATTGCCGGACGGCCTCCTGTCCCCGTTGAAAGCGCGTCTTCCGGAAGGGCCGAAATTCCTGCCTCCCTCCTGTCCTGCTCCATACGGGCGTCTTGCAGGCTGCTCATAGCCACGTCCTTCCTGTGGTCCGTAACTCTCCCTGCTTTCAGGACGTCCATAGGATCTCCTGTCCTGGCTTCCGTATCCTCTCGTCTCGGAATACCTTCTTTCCTGGCCGCCATAGGCAGGGCGTCTTTCGGGTCCGCCGTAAGAAGGGCGCCTGCCCTGTCCGTAGCTTCTGACTTCGGAATCGCCATAACCGCTGCGTCCTTCCTGACGTCCGTAATTTCTCCTGGAGTCTCCATAGTTTCTGTTTTCTGAGCCGTGGCCACGGCTCTCGGAATGTCCGTAATTCCGTCTCTCTGCAGGTCCCTCCGATGATGAGTAGACCTTTCCGGAAATCCTAGGCCTTCTCGGCCTGAGTTTCCTTCCTTCTGCGGTATAACCGCTCTTGTTGTTCTCTTCCATTGTTTGGATTGCCCGTACGGGCGGTTTAAAAAATAAATGTTATCTGGCTCACGCCATTCGTATTATTATAATTTTGAAGTATCACGTCTATTTCTTCAATTCAAATACATAGGTAATCGTTCCCTGCTGGAGCGGTGGAGCACTTCCGTCCATGTTGAAATGTGTCTCTAACGCTGCCTTCCTGGCAGCCGCCCACAGGGTGGAGTTGTTCACTGTCGTTCCGGGAGCTCCCGGCTGGGCCTTCTGGACGGTTCCGTACTGGTCCACCCAGATGCTGACCACTACGATTCCTGCATCCTGCACAGAGTATGCCGGTTTTGCAATCGTGCCGTTCACACTCCTGCCTTTGACCACGGCATTCGGTTCTCCGGTGGTCTTCCCAGTGGCGGCATTGCCCTGGGCATGACCTTCCTTGAGGGCGTCGCTGACCTTTCTTGCAGTCTGGGCTGCCAGAGTGTCCTTGTCCGTCTTGTTGTCAGCCGCGTGGAAAAGCGCTTTCTTGTTTATCTCCTTCTCCCTCGGCGGTTCGTATTTCTCCACGTCACCGAAATCGTCCACGGTCGCCTCAGGTGCTTCATTGGCCTTCGTGCCCTTCTCCTGGGCCTCGGAATGCTGCACGAGTTCCACAGGCTTGGTCTTGTCAGGGTTCTCAGCCTGCGGCCGGCTTCCGTTCTTCTGCTGGACCACAGCCACTTTCTCGTCCTCATGGGAGAAATCCACGAGAATGCTCTTCTCCTCCGGAGGAGGATATATATAGGTCATTCCGGAAAATACGCCGAAAACCGCTACTGCCGCATGACCGGCAATGGTGCAGGCCAGTGCGATGATAGTGGCGGTCCTGTCAGTTCGTTGACGTATTTCCTGAAATTTCTTCATCCTGTCAAATCGTTCGCCGGCGTCATTCCGGCTGTGTGGCGAGAATCACTTTGTAATGATTGCGTTTCGCTATGTTCATCACGGCTACGACCTCTTTCACCGGGACGCTTTCGTCAGCATAGATTGAGAACGTAGGATCTTCCTGTGACTGAAGTAGATAGACAAGTTCATCCTCCACTTCCCCGAACTGGACAGGAGTCTCGTCGCCGTTGATGTGGTAGGAATATGTGCCGTTGTTCCAGTCCTTGATCGATACGCTCACGGTGGCCTTGGCTGAAACCTGGCCGGTGCTCTTCGGCAACAGCAGTTTCAAAGCGTTGGGGTTCACGAGAGTGGATGTAATCAGGAAGAAAATGAGCAGCAGGAACACGAGGTCGGTCATAGACGACATCGCGGTGTCGGACAGTACTTTAGTTGATCTTTTGTATGCCATGGCTGATGCTCCTGAATCTTATTCTTCCGTGCCTCTACCGTTGTCCGCAGGCTCGTGGAGGAGATCCATGAAGTCAATCGTGGCGCTCTCCATCTTGAACACGAGGTCGGAGATGTTGGATGTGAGGTAGTTGTATCCGAAATATGCGAGGATTCCGACGATGAGACCTCCGACGGTGGTAATCATCGCGGTGTAGATTCCGCTCGAAAGCAGGGTGATGTCGATGTTGTTGCCTGCCTGGGACATGTTGAAGAATGCCTGGATATAATAGGTTCCATCATCAAGCTTTGTT
>SFNZ01000090.1 GCA_004552615.1 Bacteroidales bacterium
GTCCAGACGATGACTCTGACCTGGAACACTGTCAAGGGCGTTTTCAAATATGAATATGTGGAAGAGGCCGACGCTATGCTGTTCCTCGAGGGGGAAGAGGTCGGACGCTTCAGTTACGAAGGGAAGGGTATCTGGAGCATTGAACATCATCCCGTGGCCGGCGGGACATACAGGCTCGAAATCAGCGTTCCCGGAGAGAAACTTATCAACGCAACCACAACCATGCCCGCCAAGGCGGACGTGAAGAGGAAGCGTTTCGACTACAAGAGCGAAACCGTGAAATATTTCACCGAGGAATCACGCACTGGCGTATTCTGGGTATTCGTAATGAAGAGGAATCCATTGGAAATGATAGATCCTGACAAGGAGCCGGAGATCCTGGATTCAGATATTCTCGCCACGGTAATCGGCACCGACCATCGTTCAGTGGACAATTTCAATGTATCGGACCAGAAAATCTTCACGGGCTTCGGGACTCCCGGGATCTCACTGGAACATCCTGCATATCTGAGAATCAGCGAACCGGAAGACGTGGCCCCCTATCCATACGAATTCTTCATTGAATCCGAACTGGACAACAGCACTGTCGTATTCAGAACTGTTTCCGACGAATACGACAAATATTTGAAGACCAGCCTCCTGAAGGCAATGGCTTACGAGAGTGAAGATGACATCACGAGCTATTTCGAGGAGAACCGCATCTATTCCAACATCAGGAACGGGATAGGCATATTCGGAGCATGTTCCGACCTTCTCATCCCGAGGAACTTTATAATAGACCATATATGAGCCGGTTCAGTCACATATTGTCCGCCTGCCTGATGGCGGCCTGCATTCCCGCCGCGGCATTTCCCGGAGGGGATATGGCTCCGGACAGAGACACGCTGCCGGTACGGACATATTCCATTGACAGTTCCTGTGTATCGGCAACACTTCCGATTTTCAAGTCCGGAAGTTCGTTCATGTACACTCCGGACAGGGCGTCCTCAGTCGTTTCGGTCATCGGTGAACCTGACGTAGTGAGGCAGACGGCCACCCTCCCTGGCGTATCGGCAGGCATCGAAGGCTCCCTCGGACTGTTCGTGCGGGGAGGCAACGCAGGAAGCGCCAGAATCGAATACGGAGGTGTACCTGTCTATGGGTCAAGCCATTGCATCGGACTCTTCTCTGCATTTTCCCCGGACATCATCAGCTATACCGATTTCCGCACAGGAGGATACGGGGCCTCATCCGGCAATTTCACATCCTCATTGATGCGCATCTGGCGTAAATCCGGCCCTCTTGAAAGGGTATCGGGAAATTTCTCCGTCTCCCCTTACATGCTCAGCGGTTATATGGAAGGCCCGTCCCGTGGCAGGAATTCCTCATTCCGTGCAGGAGTCAGATTCTCCCCTCTGCCGCTCATGGCAGGTGCAGTCACATCGGCATCGGATGACATGGACGGAGTGAACGGAAATATCTTCGACGCATCCATAGCGGCAGAATTCCTCAATCCGCGAAGGCCCGGGCAGATGACGGAAATCTCTGCCGTAATGTCCATGGACAGGCTGAATGTGACCTCAGAGGAGGAATGCAGCACGGTCCGGAATGCCCTCGGTCTTGTAAGTGCCTCCCACAAGACTCCTGTCGGAAACAAGTCCGGACTCGACCTGCTGGCTTACGCCTCATTCGCTTCTGTCAAGGAGATCCAGGAATATGAGATAAGTTCCGGGAGCTCCCGGTTCTCCCGTTCTTCCACAATCAGGGATATCGGGTTCAGGGCCGCTGCAACACACAGGGTCTCAGGGCCATTCACGCTTTCCGAAGGATTTGAGGCCAAGGCTCTCTGCAGTGCATTCACCCCGGCTGTCTTCGTGGAGGCCGGCTATACCGGTAAGCGCATGATGCTCTCCGGTGGACTCAGGCAGACATTGCACCTGTACCGGTCCAGGGCAATCACTGGAACTGATGTGCATCTGAAAGCCGACTTCCTTTTCCGTAATAGTTCCGGTATGGAAATATCTTTCGACAGGACGACCCAGTACCTTCACCAGTTGGAGGGCCTGCCTACGGGATGGGCACTGGACATCACCGTCCCTGCAAGCGCGGATTTTCCCGAGGAGACGAGCGACATGATATATGCAGGTTGTTTCAAGGAACTCAGCATCGACGGAGGATATCTCGGCGGGGCCACCCTTCATTTCAATCTCGGAGGCTATCTACGACGCCTTGACGGCATAGTGAGCTATACTTCAGGCGTAAATATGTTCAGGCTTATGGACGATACGTGGGAGTCTGACGTGGAATCCGGAACAGGCCGTTCCGCCGGACTGGAGTTCGCAGCCTCGATGTCATCCCCGCGGCTTTCCGCAAATGTGGCATACACGTTCTCCAGAACTGACCGGAAGTTCCAGACAATCAATGAAGGTGAACGCTTTCCGTTCAAGTTCGACCGTCCGCACGTGTTCAACCTGCAGGCTGACTGGACGGCTATGAAAGGCATCCGCAAGTCCGGAGTCGGCAAGGAGCATCATCTTTCGGCCGTTATTTCCGCGTCCTCAGGCAACCGTATGACCATTTACAGGAGCCAGTACATGGGCATGCTTCCACCATATTGGAACACTTCGATGTACGATCACTATACAGATGAGTATCAGGACAATATATATGAAAGATACGAAATGTCAGGGATCAATGCCCACCAGCTCCGCCCATACTTCAGGCTCGATCTTTCGTATTCATTCCGCTTCATCAGGCCACGCTGCACACATGGTCTGTCAATATCAGTGTTCAATGTCACCAACAGTCACAATCCATACATCATCTACAATGACTACGGCCAATGGAAGCAGATAAGTATTCTCCCGATTCTGCCATGCATCCGCTGGGATGTTGAGTTTTAGGCATTTTATGTTTATATTTGCGGAATCTAATTAAAGGATTACGATTTATGGGAAAAGTGATATTGACCGGTGACAGGCCTACCGGAAAGTTGCATTTGGGACATTACGTGGGATCACTCAAGCGCAGGGTGGAGTTACAGAATGCCGGAGACTACGACAAGATGTTCGTATTCATCGCTGATGCTCAGGCACTTACTGACAATGCGGACAATCCGGAGAAAGTACGCCAGAACATCATTGAGGTGGCACTCGACTATCTCTCGTGCGGAATTGACCCGAACAAATGTACCCTGTTCATCCAGTCCATGATACCGGAGCTCACCGAGCTCACGTTCTATTATATGAATCTCGTGACCGTCGCAAGGCTGCAGAGGAACCCTACCGTCAAGGCTGAGATCCAGATGCGCGATTTCGAAAACACCCTGCCTGTCGGATTCTTCTGCTATCCTATCAGCCAGGCTGCCGACATCACGGCGTTCAAGGGTACAATCGTGCCTGCCGGAGAGGACCAGGAACCAATGCTGGAGCAGACAAGGGAAATCGTCAGGAGATTCAACGGAATTTACGGTGACGTGCTCGTTGAACCGGAGATCCTGCTTCCGGAGAATTCCGTATGTTTGAGGCTTCCGGGTACTGACGGCAAGGCCAAGATGAGCAAATCGCTCGGCAACTGTATCTATCTGTCAGACAGTCCGGAAGACCTGAAAAAGAAGGTAATGGGAATGTTTACTGACCCGGGCCATCTGAAGGTCAGCGATCCGGGCAAGGTTGAAGGCAATACGGTATTCACATATCTCGACGCATTCTCGAAACCGGAGCATTTCCCGGCATTTGCTCCGGACTACGCCAGCCTCGACGAGATGAAGGACCATTACCGCAGGGGAGGTCTCGGAGACGTGAAGGTGAAGAAACTGCTCCTCGCAGTGCTCGAGGAGACCCTCGCACCTATCCGCGAGCGCAGGAAGGAGTTCGAGAAGGATATTCCGGCCGTGTTCGAGATTCTGAGAAAAGGTACCGAGGAGGCTCGCAAAACTGCCGCCCAGACCTTGTCAGAAGTACGTGATGCCATGAAAATCAATTACTTCGACGACGCCGAGCTCATCGCGCAGCAGGCCGGGAAGTATTCAGGGAAAATTTGATTATTTAATCATCCCACTCATCATCATCGAAATTGATACCGTCCCACATCGCTTCGATTGTGCGACGGTCTTTTTTTGTAGGCCGGCCAGCTCCCCTGTCGCGCTTGACGAAAAAAGTCTCGACTGGTGCCTTGAGCTTGTCCAGCTCTTCCTGCGGAGTGAGATTCTCTGCATATCCGGGCACGAGCTGAGCGCCTACCCTGTTCTCTATCAGGTCAATAGCCTTGTATGTATAATAGATCGCAGCCTTGCGGACACGTATTATGTCCCCAATGCGGATCATCTTCGAAGGCTTCGCGTCTGCACCGTTGACCTTCACCTTGTTGCCCTTGCAGGCCTCCGCGGCCTCGCTCCTGGTCTTGAAGACCCTGATTGCCCAGAGATATTTGTCAATCCTTACCTCGTCTGCCATTGTCTTTCCTCCCGGTACAATATTATTCCTCCCATACAGGGGTGGTATCCTCGTCATCTTCCTCACCTCGCAGACGCGGTTCCGCATCCGGATCAATATAGTCATCTTCCTCGACACGCGGCTCGATGAAAGCCTCGAGCAGAATCGTGGAACGGTCCCTCGGCACAATGAAGAAATCCGGAACCTCCTCCGGCACCAAGAGGGTCTCACCCTTCCGGAGAATGAACTCGTCCACTCCTCCTTCCTTGCGCGGCTGCTGGAAAGATGCCTCGCCTTCCACACAGAGGTAGGCAAGGAAGCATCCGAACCTTTCAGTATAGATATGAAGCGCCTCCTGGAGTCTTATCCTATTGACAGTGAACTCCCTGCGTGAGGTGAGCCTGTCCGTGAGGCCGTCCTCAGGAATTCTGCCCGATGTCGTGCGCAAAGGCGCTGAAGGCAAGGTAATGGCGAGAGTCTCATCGTACTCGTTCATATTGATGAAGTCAAATGAGGCCTCGAGGGAAAGTTCCTCCGCGTCGTCTGACGGAGCCGTACCTGAAATGCCTGCCGGATCAGCCGTGAAAGATGCGGTCGCAGACGAAACGGGTCTTCCCCAGCCGTAGATGCGGAAGTCCATGTCCGAGGACTCCCCCACTTCAGCTATTTCCACGCCGGCCGTAGCCGAATGCACAAGACCCGGCGGAATCAGATAAGCCTCTCCCCTGTGCGGGGTCACCTCGTTCAGGACCTCCTCGAGCGTCCCCGAAAGCACCCTGTCATAGAGTTCCTGTGCGGAGACATTTCTCCGGAATCCCATATAGAGCCTCGAACCGGGCTCAGCATCAGCTACATACCAGAGTTTGGCCTTGCCGAGAGTGTCATAACGCTGAAATGCGGTGACGTCATCAGGGCAGACCATGAGAGGCATCCTTTCCTGCACCTTGAACAGCCTCATCATCAGAGGGAACTGTCGTCCGAAACATGAATATACATGTTCCCCTACGACCCTCTCGAGATATGTCTCCATGAGCTCGGAGACCGTACTTCCTGCAAGCCATCCGTTCACCACCTCAGACTCTGACGTACCGAGGTCAGCCAGTCCGGACTCCCGTCCGAAACGCATCAGATATAATTGTCTTTCAGTATTTTCCATAATCGAATCATTCAAGTACATATACGTCATCCCCGGGAGCGGCGAAGAAGAATCTCTCCCGGGCGAACTCCTCCAGGGTGTCAACATCATTGGACAGCATCTCTATCTGGCGGTCCATTTCCGATATTTCCTTCCTGTACACCTCTATCTGCGCATTCTGGCGCCTGTATTCGCGCCCGGCCTTCAGGAGCCTGACGAGATTGTCCTCGGAGAAGAAACAGACTATCAGCAAGAAAACGGCGGTCGATACCACGGCATATCTGAAAAATGAATGGTTGTCACCATTCCAGAGTTCTTTGAATTTTCCCATCTCAGCAAAGCAAAATATCGGAGATTATTACGCTATGTTTTACAAAAATAAGCTAAATTTGTGAGAATAAGAACAAACTGCACAATGAAACCAACTTTACTTGTACTTGCTGCCGGAATGGGCAGCCGCTACGGCGGATTGAAACAGATGGACGGTCTCGGTCCGAATGGTGAAACAATCATCGACTACTCCATTTACGATGCGGTCCAGGCCGGATTCGGCAAGGTCGTGTACATCGTCAGAGAGTATTTCAAGGAACAGTTCGAGGAGACTGTGCGCCAGAAATACAGCAATGTGAAATGCGTTGACGGAGAGCCGCTCGAGTTCCAGTTCGTGACCCAGGAGCTCAACAAGATTCCGGCAGGATTCACAATGAATCCTGAGAGACAGAAGCCATGGGGAACCGCACATGCAGTGCTGATGGCCAAGGATGTGATTCACGAACCGTTCGCAGTCATCAACGGAGACGACTACTACGGAAAGGACTCGTTCCGCATTCTCGGAGAATGGCTCCGCGCACATGAGAACAGCGAGGGAGTTTACAGCATCGTGGGCTTCGAACTTGACCACACACTGTCCGAGTCAGGCGGAGTATCCCGTGGAATCTGCTCCTATGACGAAGGCCAGCATCTCACCGACATCGCCGAGCACCTGAACATCGCGAAGGAGGCTGACGGCAAGGTCTACGGTGACAATTCCGTGAACGGAGAGACTCATATCGAGTTGGTAGCCAATGCTCTATGCTCAATGAACATGTGGGGATTCACCCCAGACTATTTCGAGAAGAGCGGCAAAGTGTTCGAGTCATTCCTCGAAAAGAACTGCCAGGAGCTCAAGAAAGAGTTCTACATCCCGTTTGCTATAGACTGCATGATCAAGTCAGGCGAGGCCAAATGCGATGTCCTCTCCACCCCGTCCCATTGGTTCGGAGTAACTTACAAGGAGGACCGTCCTGCAGTAGTGGCAAAGTTCAAGGAGTTCGCTGACAACGGTGTATATCCATCCCCGCTCTACA
>SFNZ01000018.1 GCA_004552615.1 Bacteroidales bacterium
AGCATTACCTTGGCTTCCAGAATCACGCTGGACTTGATGATTTCGCCCGGCTTCTCGCCCATCTGCTCCGTAATGATACGAGCGAAGTATTTAGGTGAAAGACAACATCTTCCGGCATAGAATGAGACTGAACGTTCAGTGGCGCAGAACTCGTGGACGTCATTGAGGAACTTCATCACGAGGTCCTTCTTCCTCGAAGTCGGAGTCTGTTCTTCCTGCACTTCTGTCAGTTCCTCGAGACAAGATGCGAAAATCGCGCTGGCGAAATACGAGAATCCCACGGCGGCATCCTGCATGTATTTGGACTGGCCTTTCATGCTCGAATACAGTTTCTTGAAAAGCGCATAGCTGCTGAGGAATGCTTGTCCTATGGTTTCGGAATAATGCAATACGCCGAGTCCGTTGTTTCGGAGCAGCCATTTCCTTATGTTGTCGGTACTCTGCATCAGCGCCTTCCCGAAATGCTTCTGCGAGATTGCGCCCACAATAATCTTGCAGTCGGGAGACACGGAAAGCTTCTCTGCAATGGCTCCCGGAAGGCAAATCAGGCCGCTATTCCTGGTGAGCACGTAGTCGGCCTGATTCAGACGGAACGAAAGCCGTCCTTCCACGCACAGTACACAGAGGGCCATCATCATCTTGGTAGGGACAACTCTCATCGGGGCGTTCTTGTGCTGAGGGTGATCCGGCCCCGGTTCGAGATTGTCATCCAATATGGCTACGTCATCGATGACGATTGCGTGATCGGACATACGCAGGTTGGCGAATTTCAACTGTTGTACAGAGTCTGTGTTAAAGCTCATTTTCTTAAATAAGTCAGGAGTCTTGTTATACTAACTCCATGCGGAAGGCTCAAATATATTACTTGTTTGCGAAAAAACAAATAAACCACTCCTGCATTAGGGACATTTTGACCAATATATACTATTTTTGTCACAGAAATCTTTTATTCAATGGAAACTGAATTGTTCGAAAAAATACTGTCGGTAGAGTCCACAAGCGGTACTGAAAGGGAGTTTGCGGAATATATAGAGAAACTGGTCCCGGCGCTGTCATCCGGAATCGGGGCCGGTAAAGCCTTTTCTGCCAGGCGTTTCGAGGTGGGGGACGGCACCGTGAACCTCCTCTTTTCATGGGGTACGTCCGGGGATGAAATGCCGGAAGTGTGCCTTTGTACCCATCTGGACACCGTTCCGCCGTATTTCCCTCCGCATTCGGAAAATATTGCCGCAGGTGCGGTCCTGCCGGACGGAAATGTTGCAGCTCATGACGACGTGCTGATTACCGGGAGGGGAAGCAATGATGCCAAAGGGCAGATTTTTTCCATGCTCTCAGCTTGTCTGGAGCTTCAGGAAGAGGGCTTCGGCGGCTCTTTCGGGCTTCTCCTGCTTGCCGGGGAGGAAACGGGTTCCTACGGGGCCAAGGCTTTCACTGCCGCCGGTATGGGCGGGGAATGGGTTATTGTCGGTGAGCCTACATGCAACAGGATGGTCTCTGCCTCCAAGGGTACGAAATCGTTCCGTATAACTCTCCGCGGGAAGGCCTGCCATTCCGGATATCCTGAGCTCGGGGAAAGTGCCGTGATGAAGTTCAATGATTTCGTCAATGATCTGAAATCCAGGATTTTCGATGTGGACCCCGTGCTTGGTGAAACTACCTGGAACATCGGCAGTCTCGTCTCGTCGAATCCCCAGAACATATTGAGTCCGGAATTGTCGTTCAGATTGTATTTCCGTACCACATTCTCTTCCGACGGGCAGGTGAGCGCATTGCCGGACGTGTGGAAGGAGACCTTCCCGGGAATCGTGGTGGAGGCGTTCGGAGGTGACACCCCGATGCGCTATGACGTCCTGCCTGGCTATGAAACGGCTCCGGTATCGTTCGGGAGCGACACGCCGAGACTGACCGGATTCCGCCACAGGGCGATGTGCGGTCCGGGCTCGATTTTTGTCGCTCATACGTCCCGCGAATATGTGCTTCTGGGTGATCTTGAAAAGGCCGTGGAACAATACAAGAGAATGGTGACATTGATCTGCGACGAGAGGTACTGATTCGTGGTTTGCGAAAAGTAAATTTGAGGGATTTCCATGCTGGTAATGAAATTCGGAGGGACCTCCGTCCGTAACAGGGAGGCGATTGAGAGAGTGATATCCATAGTCAGGGGAAGGCTTGAAAGCCGGCCGATGGTAGTCGTGTCCGCACTTGCCAGGGTTACAAGGCAGCTCTGTGCCATTGCCGAGTCCGCCCAGGCGAGGCGTCGGAATGAGGCGGAAGAACAGCTTGAATCATTGAGGGAACGGCATGTGGCCCTTGCTGCGGAATTGCTCGAAGGCCATGATGCGCTGAAGTCAGAATGCCTTGCTGCAGTGGATTCAATATGCTCGGACCTCTCGGATTTCGTGGACGGGGTCTGCCGCATCGGTGAACTTTCTCCAAGGAGTTATGCCAGGATAGTCTCGTCGGGAGAACTTCTATCCTCCAGGATTGTGGCTGCCGCAATGAACGCAGCAGGGATTCCATGCCGCTGGGCGGATGCCCGGGAAATGATAGTGACCGACTGCTCCTATATGTCTGCGGCTCCTGACATGGAAATGACTGAGGCCAATATCAGGAGGGTCTTTCCAGTGGCCTCCAAAGGCGTTTCGGTGGTTCTTACCCAGGGTTTCATAGCATCTTCGTCTGAGGGTTTTCCGTCTGTCCTCGGTTTCGAGGGATCTGACTATTCCGCAGCGATTTTCGGCATGGCCCTGAATGCATCCCGGGTGGAGATATGGACTGATGTGGACGGAATCAGGACGGCTGACCCGAGGATAGTTCCGGATACTTCGAGGGTTGAAAGAATCTCATATTCAGAGGCTTCCGAGATGGCAAGCCTTGGGGCAAGAGTCCTGCATCCGCTGACCATCGAGCCTGCAAGGAGAAGGAATATTCCGGTGGTGGTATTGAATTCAGCCGCTCCGGACAGCCCCGGTTCCGAAGTGACCTACGGGGAGGTAGCCAGGGGAGCCAAAAGCATTGCAGTCAAGGAGGACATGGATTTCATGCAGGTGTCTTCGGACCGTCCGGTAGGGGCTTCATGCCTGCTTCAGGCCGTTGCAGGGGAACTCGGGTCACGAGGCCTGAAAACCGGTCCTGTGTCCGTTTCTGACTCATGCGTCTCCGTCGTGGTCGATTCAGGTCTGCCAGGTCTGGAATCAGCCGCACAGTCATTGAGGGAAAGGTTTGAAGTCAAAATATTCAAGGACAAGGCATTATTGTCCGTGGTCGGGAACGGTGCGGCATTGTCGCAAGACGTCATGAATGCTGTCCTGGCCTGTCCGGGAGACATTTATATGGCTGCAGCGAGCCCGTCATTGCTGAGCGTGAGCATTGTCGTGGACAAATCTGTGGCCGGGTCTGCCGCCGTGGCAATGCACTCCGCAATTTTCGGTAAATGAAATTTGCCTGATTTTTTGTATATTTGCGTAAAATAGCGAACTATGAAAGTGTTTATAAGCGGCTATGGCCGTATGGGAAAAATGGTCGAGGCCGTTCTCAGGGAAAAAGGAATAGAGTGCGCGGGCTGGAGCGAAAATATCGCTGAGGTGGACAAGGAGGTGGCAAAAGATTGTGTATGTGTGGATTTCACCGTGCCGGAAGCATTCAGGACGAACTATAAATCCATTGCAGAAAACTTCAGGGCGGTGGTCGTCGGAACTACCGGATGGAATGACATCAGGGAAGATGTGGAGTCGTATTTCAGGAAATGCGGCACGCCATTGATATGGGCTTCCAATTTTTCTGTCGGTGTCAATGTGTTCACTGCCGCCGTGGACCTGGCTTCGAGGCTGCTTGCCCGTGCCGGAGGATATGCCCCGTATGTGGTGGAGAAGCATCATTGCCATAAATTGGATGCTCCGAGCGGCACCGCGAAGACACTTGCGGCTGATATCGAGGGCAATATGGGTGTGCATCCGGACGTTGCCTCGGTCCGTGTCGGCGAACTTGCCGGAACCCATACAGTCGGTTTCGAAGGAGGCTGCGACCGTCTGACATTCGAGCATGAGGCATTCTCCCGTCAGGGTTTCGCGGAGGGAGCCGTGCTTGCGGCTGTGATGGCAGGCGGAATTGCGGACAAGGCTGCGGCAGGTGAGAATGTGGAACTCGTCAATGAGTTCAGGGATTTGTTCATAGGTGAATTGAAACAGTAATCATGATATTTTTCAAAGGATTGGGAACGGCTCTCGTGACGCCGTTCAAGGACGGGAGCGTGGACTATGACGCTTACCGTGTGCTTGTAAGGCGGCAGGTGGCCGCAGGTGTGGATTTCCTGGTGCCCCTCGGGTCGACCGCCGAGACACCATGCCTCTCGGATGAGGAGAAGCAGGAACTTTTGAAAATCACCAAGGATGAGGCTGCAGGGCTTCCGGTAGTGGCAGGTGTCGGATCCAATTCCCTCACTGCTACGGTGCGCAATATGCGCGTGCTCGACCCTTACGGTGCGGATGCATATCTGGTTGTCGTGCCGTTTTACAATAAACCTGTGCAGGAAGGCCTGTACCAGTATTTCAAGGCGGTGGCCGGGGAGACTGACAGGCAGGTGATTCTGTACAATGTGCCTGGACGTACCGGTACCAACATGAAGACGGAGACAGTTCTCCGCCTCGCCGAACTGCCGAACGTGAGCGCAGTGAAGGAGGCTTCCGGGGACGTGAACCAGATTATTGACATCAAGCGTCTTGCGCCGGAGGGATTCTCCGTGCTGAGCGGCAATGACGACCAGATCCTGCCCCTGATGGCGAGCGGATGCGACGGAGTCATAAGCGTGGCTTCCAACGTTGCTCCAGAGGCTGTCAAGGCATTGACCGAAGCGGTCTTCAGGTCCGATCTCAAGGAGGCTGTACGCCTGAACAACAGCCTGATGCCTCTGTACAATGCTTGTTTCGTGGAGAGCAATCCGATTCCGGTAAAGGCTGCGATGTCGCTCATGGGATATTGCTCCGCGGAGATGCGTCTTCCGCTTACGGAGGCGGTGCAGTCCACGAAAGACCTTCTGTCTGAGGTTATTGCAGGTGTCGAAAAAATCTGAAAACGGGAAAATATGTCAAGCGAAATGGAAAAATTCCTTCAGGTATGTGAAGACCTGGAGTCTGGAAAGATAAGAGTGGCCGAGAAGAAGGACGGGGAGTGGAAAGTCAATTCTTGGATCAAGGAAATGATTCTCACCGGTTTCCGTCTCGGAAAGCTTACTGACATGTCGGTCGGCGGACTATCCTTCATTGACAAGGACACCATCCCTGCACGCACTTTCAGCGTGGAGGACAAGGTGCGCATTGTGCCTGGAGGAAGCTCGGTCAGGCGCGGGGCATATCTCGCTCCGTCTGTCATAATGATGCCTCCTGCATACGTCAATATAGGAGCCTACGTGGATGAAGGCTCCATGATTGATTCCCATGCACTGGTTGGTTCTTGCGCCCAGATAGGGAAAAACGTGCACCTTGCAGCGGCAGCCCAGGTCGGGGGAGTGCTGGAGCCGGTCGGAGCCCTTCCCGTAATCATCGAGGACGGTGTGTTCGTGGGAGGAAACTGTGGTGTGTATGAGGGCGTTCTGGTGAAAGAGGGTGCGGTCCTCGGTTCCGGGGTGATATTGAACAAGTCCACTGCCCTTTACGATGCGGTGAACGGGACTTATATCCGTCCTGATGCCGAAGGCCGTCTCGTGGTTCCTGCCGGAGCCGTGGTCGTGGCCGGAAGCCGTCCGGTGACCAAGGGACCGGGCGCCGGGGCCGGAATCCATATCTATACGCCTGTAATCGTGAAGTACCGTGACGACAAGACCGATGCGTCGGTAGTGCTCGAGGATCTTCTCAGGTAGAGTCCAGTCCGGGATAAGTTCAGCGAACTGCAAATAATTGTCATAAAATGGATTACGCCAGATTTTTTTCTGAAGACACGGCTTCTTTCGTGAGCTCCCCGACGAGGGAGATTTTCAAGAAAGTGGACATCAATTCCATATATTCGCTTTCCGGAGGCTATCCTGCCCCGGAGGCTTTCCCGATAAGTGCCATGGGGGAGACCATGCAGGAAGTCCTCTCGAAATACGGCCCAAAGGCTTTCCAGTACGGAGGCACCCAGGGCGTCGAGGAACTGCGCAGGGCCATCTCGGCCAGATTCGGGGAACCGGTGGAACGAATCCAGATCACCACGTCGTCCCAGCAGGGCATTGACGTGTGCGCGAGGGTGCTGGTTGACCCGGGTGACGTGGTCCTGACATCCAATCCTACTTATCTCGGAGCTCTCCAGTCGTTCAAGTCCTACAGGGCGAAGATGGTGGGCGTGGAGCCGGAACCTACCCCTGAGGCTTTCAGGGCGGCGTACGTGAAGGCTATCGAGGAAATCAGGGCCGAAGGCCGCCGTCTCAAACTGTTGTACATCATTCCGGATTTCCAGAATCCGTCCGGGGAGACATTGACCCTCGATGAGAGAAAAATACTCGCCTCCCTTGCGGAAGAATATGATTTCCTGATACTTGAGGATTGTCCTTACAAGGAGCTCAGGTACGAAGGCGAATCTGTCAGGTCAATATATTCCTTAGCCCCGGACAGGGTGATTCATCTCGGATCTTTCTCGAAGATAATGTGCCCCGGATTCCGCCTCGGATGGATGTTCGCCAATCCTGGAATCCTCCATCAGATATATGTCTGCAAGCAGGCCCTGGACCTTTGTCCACCGGTGTTCGACCAGTATCTCGCCGCCGAATTCATGACTTCCGGGCGTCTGGACGAAAATCTGCGCAAGAGCATTGACATGTATCGCATGAAGAGGGACATAATGCTAGCGGAACTGGAGAAAAACATGCCTGAAGGCGTCAGGTGGACGCATCCTGAAGGCGGGCTCTTCCTTTTCCTGACATTGCCGGAGGGCTTCGACTCGATGGCATTCTATGACACAGCCCTTTCGGCCGGAGTGGCTTATGTTGCCGGCAACATGTTCTTCACTGATTTCGTGGAGGGAATACATAACGGAGGCAGCCGCAGGGGCCTGAATACGATGCGCCTGAATTTCTCGTTCATGACTCCGGAAAGGCTGCGCGAGGGAGTGAGACTGTTGTGCAGGCTCGTAAGAGAGAAGATAGAAAATACTGAAGGACAATGAGATTTCATAAATATCACGGGGCCGGAAACGACTTCCTCATAGCTGACGGCCGGGGGATCAATCTTGAACTGGACGCTGATCTGATATCGTCTCTATGTGACCGTCATACCGGTTTCGGGGCTGACGGGGTAATGGTGCTCGAGGATTCCGGCGACCATGATTTCCGCATGCGTTATTACAATTCCGACGGTTCCGGAGGAATGATGTGCGGCAACGGCGGCCGTTGTATCGTGGCATTTGCCGCTGACCTCGGTTTCACGCATTTCTCGTTCGAGGCTCCTGACGGGCCGCATGAGGCGGAGCTTCTCGGCAAGGAGGCCGGTATTCCGGAAATATCCTGCAGCAAGGCATTCTCCCATGAACCGAGAATCGTGCGCCTGAAGATGAAGGACGTGGACGGGGCCGTGGCATGGCCGAGACCTGGTGACAGGCCATCTGCAGCCGGGCCTGACGACTGGTTTCTCGATACAGGTACGAGACATCTTGTCCGTTTTGTCAAAGATATTGAATCACAGGATGTTATCGGAGAGGGAGCCATATTGAGGCACGACCCGCGGTTCGCCCCTGTGGGAGTCAATGTGAATTTCGTCAAGGTTGAAAGGCCTTGTTGCTCCGGAGAAAATGATGCTGCGATATCCGTGCGCACATTTGAGAAAGGGGTCGAGGACGAGACCCTTGCCTGCGGTACCGGAATAGTCGCTTCGGCCCTGGCTGCCTGGATTGCCGGGAATGGCGGTGTCACCACCGTTGCGCCGTGCAAGTCCACTGGCGGAATGCAGGCTTGCATGGAGCATTCCGGAATCGGTCCGGAGGTATCCGTCCGTATCAGGGCCCGCATCGCCGACCTCAGCGTATCCTTCCGTCCTTCCCTCGCTTCCGACGGCCATTTCTCCGCCTCGGATGTCTTCCTGACCGGCCCCGCAGTCTTCGTCGGCACCGTTGACACGGAGGCCTGACCGCCGGAAACTATCCACCTGACCGGAATTTTACCCTGTTTATATATTGTTGGTTTACAGTTGATTACTTCCAAGCAAAGAGTGAATTGTTCCACTTTTTGGCCACTTGGGCGTTTTTGAGCTAAATTGTTTTATATTTTTGCTGGGTGCATCACTGGCGAAAATTATTAACCAACAATATTCTTATGCGAAAATTTATAGTTTTGATGCTGTCTGCAATGCTGTGCGGAGCAACCTATGCCTCGGCCCAGCAGCATTCAGTGAAAGGAACGGTGACGGACCAGAACGGGGAACCGGTCATCGGCCTTACCGTCCTCGAAAAGGGGACTCAGAACGGAGTCGTGACCGACGTCGACGGATGTTACGAAATCACGCTGTCATCACCGGAATCAGTCATCGAATTCTCAGCCCTCGGCTATTCGACTGTTACCGAGAATGTCGCAGGGCGATCGGTGGTGGATGCCGTAGTCACTGAGGAGGCCATTGCGCTCGATGCAGTCGTGGCCATCGGTTACGGTTCCGTCAGGAAAAAAGACCTCACCACTGCAGTCTCGGTAGTATCCACTGATGACATGAAGGTACGTCCTGTGACGGAGGCCTCCGGATTCATCCAGGGAAAGGTGGCCGGAGTCACGGTGCAGCAGACCAGCGGACTTCCGGGTGCCGGAATGACAGTCCGTGTCCGCGGTGCGTCTTCCATCACCTCTTCCAATGACCCTCTCTACGTCGTGGACGGAGTCCCGGTAGGAACTGGAAACTATGCCATCGCCTACCTTTCGCCTAACGACATCGAGACTATGCAGATTCTCAAGGATGCCTCATCTGCAGCCATTTACGGATCCCGCGCGGCGAACGGAGTCGTGCTCATCACCACCAAGCAGGGAAGCAAGAGCAGAGGCCCACAGATCAATTTCAGCGCATCCGTAGGCCTTTCAAAAGTCGCCAGGACATACGACGTCCTCAATGTTGACCAGTATAAGGAACTTATGGACGAGATCGGCGCGGCCACTCTGCCTGACGGACTGAAGGACGAGACCGACTGGTTCGACGAGACCTACCGTACAGGCATCAGCCAGAACTACCAGGTCAGCGTTTCCAACGGCAACGAGCACTCAAGATATTATCTCGGAGCAGGTTACACCAACGAGGAAGGTATCATCAAGGTGGCTTACAACAAGCGTTACAATGTCAAGGCAAGCTTCGACACCGACCTCTTCAAATGGATTTCCGCCGGAGCCAATGTGGCATATTCTCATTACAAGAGCAACGGCATCATTTCCGGTACCGGTTCCAACCGTGCCGGCGTCGTTCTCTCGGTCATCAATACTCCTACTTACACGAAGCCTTGGAGCGAGGAACCAGGTGAGGACGGATGGTACTGGACCAAATTCTACGGTGCCAACCTCACCACCCCTTCCGAGAACATGGCCAGAACCGAGAACAATTACACCCAGACCGACAGGATGCTCCTTTCAGGTTACGTGACCATCAAGTTCCACAAGAACCTGAACTTCAAATCCACCGTATCCATGGACCGCAGATGGGTTCACGACTATTATTTCCTCGATCCTATACATACCTCATACGGCCGCACGCAGCACGGCGAGGCTTCTTCCACCAGAAGCGACGACATGCGCATGGTGTATGACAACATATTGACATACAACAACTCATGGAACGGAGTCCACAATTTCGAGGCGATGGGAGGAACATCGGCCACCACCTCGAGATGGGAGAACCTTTCCGGCAGCAGAAGCTATTTCTCTTCCGACTATGACAATGCCATCTTCGGCATCAACGGCGGTAATAAGGGCGGACTCCGCGGCCAGTCACAGGGACTTTCCAAGTGGGCGATAATGTCCTATCTTGCAAGGGTTTCCTACAATTTCAACAGCAAATACTACATTACCGCCAATGTCCGTGCCGACGGTTCGTCGAAGCTCGCTCCGGGACACAAATGGGGCGTTTTCCCTTCGGCTTCAGCAGCCTGGAGAATCTCGGGAGAGGACTGGATGCAGGACATCTCCTGGATCAATGATCTCAAGCTCCGCGCAGGATGGGGCCAGCAGGGTAACCAGTCCGGTCTCGACGACTACGCCTGGGTGCAGATGTACGGTACCAATTATTATGACTGGACCAATTCCGCTTACGCCGAGTCCACTCCGACCCTCGGAGGCAAGACCAACATCGGCAACAAGGACCCTCACCTGGGAGACTACCACCCAGGCCAATGTCGGAATCGATTTCTCCATCCTGAACAGCCATCTCGTCTTCACTCTCGACGGATATTACAAATACACCAGGGACCTGCTGATGAGCGTTCCGCTCCCTGCACCGAACCCTAACATCATCCGCAATGAGGGCGAAATGTCCAACTGGGGACTCGAGTTCGCTCTTTCCTCCGTCAATTTCGACAGGAAAAACTTCAGGTGGACCACCGACTTCAACATCTCCATGAACCGCAACAAGCTCGAGAAACTCACCCTGAAGAACGTGTATTATTATACCCAGACTTCCGAGGCCCTGAGCGAATATGTGGTCAGGATGACCCCTGGACAGCCGCTCTCCAGATTCTGGGGCTATACCGCGGAAGGAGTTGACCCTGAGACCGGTATGGTGATTTACAAGGACCTAAACGGGGACGGCAAGATTTCCGACGCCGACAAGCATTATATCGGTGATGCCAATCCGGATTTCACATTCGGAATGACCAATACGCTCAGCTGGAAAGGCCTGAATCTCAGCTTCCTCATCACCGGCTCCGTAGGCAATGATATCTACAATGCCTCCAAGATCGAGATGGTGGGAATGTACAACGGAAACAACCAGATCACAGACGTGCTCCGCAGATGGCGCGTGCCGGGAATGGTGACTGACATCCCGAAGGCCGGAGAGCTCGACAACCTCAAGGCCTCCACGAGATGGGTTGAGGATGGTTCCTACTTGAAAATCAAGAATATAACCCTATCGTACGACATTACCGGACCGAAGCTCAAGAAGGCCAACATCTCCCGCATCCAGCCTTATATCACCCTGGACAACATGATAACGATTACCGGTTATTCCGGATATGACCCTGAGATGAGCCAGTACACCAACGCCACGAGCATGGGAATCGACTGGGGCACATACCCTTGCGTGAAGACCGTACTGTTCGGTGTGAACGTGGATTTCTGATGAATAATCATTAAAAACTGGAAATTATGGAAATGAAATATATGATTCCTGCTCTGGCATCACTCATGGTGCTTTCTGCCTGCGACCTGTCCCTGATGCCTGAGACCTCCTACAGCGAAGGCAATGTAGAGGTGTCGGAAGAGACTGAGAGCCAGTACAATACAAGAGAGGATATCAAGGGCTTGAGAGACAATCTCTACAATAGCTACACGAAGAACAACACCCTCCAGGAGGGCATTTTCCTCGACGGAATGGTCTATGCGGAATGCCGCACCGACAATGCCTATGGCGGAAACCCTTCCACGGGAGAACTCATGGCCATCGAGGCCAACAAGCAGGCCGGAGACAACAAGAATGTCGTCCGTGACTGGAACTATTATCAGCAGGCGGTGAGCGACGCCAACCAGATTATATGCAACATCGACCGCGTGAAGGCCGCCGACCCGACGATGACCGACAGGGAATACCGCGAATGGAAATCAGAGGCCATCTGCTGGAAATCCTACGCCCTCTACCAGATGTCACAGATCTGGGGAGACATTCCTGTGGCCAATTCAATCCCTCCGGCCATCACTGCCGACAATGTGGAGGAAGTTTATTTCGAGTATTTCCCGAAGAGGACTCCGAGAGGCGAGGTCTATGACCAGCTTATTGAGGACCTGGGCTATGCCTGCGAGAACTGTCCGGACGTGGACAAATCCAACAAGTTCCTCTTCTCCAAGGCTTTCGCACACGGACTCCTCGCCAGGGTATATGCCGAGAAGACCCGCCGCGACTGGGGTAAGGTCATTGAGCATTGCACTGCCGTCGAGAATATGGGATTCACCCTCTGCGAGGACTACGGCGAGATGTGGGCATACAATGACGATGATGTCGTAAGGAATACTTCCGAATCCATCTTCGAGATTACCTGGACCCGCAACAGCGGCCACTGGGTATGGATGATGTTCCACCGGAACGCCTACAATCCGAATGACAGCTTCTCATGGATAAAATGGATTACCCCGTCCCGCGACCTCATCGCCGCCTATGACGAGGAAGGTGACACCGAGAGGAAGAACGCCTGCATTGTCTTCGACCAGTGCACATGGTCGAATTATTATCCGAACGACAGCTATGCGTTCATG
Source organism: Bacteroidales bacterium (assembly GCA_004552615.1). Classification (GTDB taxonomy): domain Bacteria; phylum Bacteroidota; class Bacteroidia; order Bacteroidales; family UBA932; genus Cryptobacteroides. Next base: position 12,395 of record SFNZ01000018.1, read on the forward strand.
CACAAGTGCCCTACCAATGCATCCAGCATCATCCTGATGCGTCTCGGTGAGATTTATCTCCTCCATGCCGAGGCTCTCTGCATGACAGGTGACCTCGCGGGAGCAGCTTCCTATGTGAACAAGATAAGGAATCGTGCAGGTCTTGCCGACCTTCCGGCATCGGCGCAGAAGTCCCAGGACGCAATGCTTGACGCAGTCCTCCACGAGCGCCGTCTCGAACTTGCCTTCGAGGGATTCCGTTTCTTCGACCTCGTGCGCCACGACAAGGCCAAGGAAGTCCACGACGCCATGTCCGACCCTTCCTCTTCAAAATATGACAGTTATTTCCAGACGAGATATCCTCTCACCGAGGAGACTATCCTCATGCCGATTCCTACCACTGCGATGGAGGATAATCCGAGTCTGGAGCAGAACCCTGGATATTGATCATGATGAAAAAGAAAACTATACTGACGATTTTTGCCGCAGCATTCCTGATGTCCTGCAGCTGCAATTCTGACAAGTCCGGCACCACTCCTGACCCGGAGCCGGGACCGGAACCGCAGCCTGAGCAGCCGGGAGCCACGGCCTACGTCACCAAGGCTGACAAGACCAAGCTTTTCGTCAGCGAACATATCGACTTCGGGGCTCCGGCCTCGATGTCCCCGAACGTAGTCCGCTTCACTGATGACACCTATCAGGGCGTGGACGGATTCGGAGCTGCAATGACAGTAGCATCCTGCTGGAACATTCTCAAGATGCCCGAGGAGGCCAGGACAAAGTTCCTGAAGGAAATGTTCGATCCGGAGGACGGTCTGGGAAGCTCCCTCATCCGCGTATGCATAGGCGGTTCGGACTTCTCCATCGAGAGGTTCACCTGGTGCGATACCAAGGGACTTGAGAATTTCGCCCCGCATCCGTATGATACCAAATATGTCATTCCGGTGCTCAAGGAGATAAAGAAGATCAATCCTTCCCTGAAAATAATCGGCTCGCCGTGGACCGCCCCTCTCTGGATGAAGAAGGAGGTCAACGGGACATCCGACCATTACAGCTGGACAGGCGGTGTCCTCAAGCCGGAATATTACCGTGACTATGGTGAATATTTCGTGAAATGGATTCAGTATATGAAGTCCGAAGGACTTGATATCTATGCTGTTACACCTCAGAACGAGCCGCTCAATGCGGGCAACTCGATGTCCATGCTGATGTATTGGGATTCCGCGAGGGATTTCATCAGGAACGGACTCGGACCTGCCCTGAAGGATGCCGGCCTCGACACCAAGATTCTGGTCTTCGACCACAATTACAATTACGACAACATGTCCGGGCAGGCACAGTATCCTCTGAAGATATATGCCGACAAGGAAGCTTCCGCATACATTGCAGGCTCCGCCTGGCACAATTACGGGGGCAATGTCTCAGAGCTTGACAAGATAGTCGCCGGTGCTCCGGACAAGGAGATTTATTTCACCGAGGCCTCCATCGGCACCTGGAACTACGATTTCGCTTCCTGTTTTATCAACGACATGAGGGACATCTTCTTCGGAACCCTCAAGCGGGGAGGGAAGGGAGTCACTCTCTGGAATCTCATGCTGGATGACAACAAGGGCCCTTACACGGACGAGGACGGCTCCTGCAAGACCTGCTACGGTGCTGTTACCGTGCTTTCCACGGATTATTCAAAGCTGGATTATTACAGCCACTATTACAATATCGCCCATTGCTCCAAGGTCATCCGGCCGGGCGCGGTGAGGATAGGAACGAGCGGTTTCACCACTTCCGGAGTGCAATATCTGGCTTTCCGCAATCCGGACGGCTCATACGGAGTCATTGTGCTCAATGAGAATTCCTCAGACCAGCAGTTGGTGTTCCTTACTTCGGCCCATTCGGTGAAGTGCACTGCTCCGGCGAAGTCCGTAGTGTCACTCATCTGGAAAGATTAAAAATGAAATATGATGAAAAAGATATTGAAAATCATGGCATTGCTGGCCGTGCCGGCTGCCGCTCTGACTTCCTGCAAGGACGATGCGATGGATGTCAGGTTTACGGACAAGGGTCCGCAGATGACTGTCAATTCCTATGAGCAGTCGGCTTTCATGGGTGATTCCGTGAAGGTAAATGTCACATTGAAGGATGAATTCCCTCTCTCCACCCTCAAGGCTGATCTCCTCTTCGACGAGACTGTCGTGGGAACCACCACGTTGAGGACGAAGACCGAAGGCGACTACGAGATTGCCGTGGCCGTGCCGCTTCTGGCCGGCATCCCTGACGGGACGGCGACACTCCAGCTCCGTGCGCAGAATACGGGACTCGGAATCACCGGGGAGACCCTCTATGTGGAGATTTCCCGCCCTGCTCCTGCCACTCTGACCCTGGTCAATGATGCAGGCCGTTTCACGATGAACAGGACAGGGGATTATACATACGAGGCTACCGGCAATTTCCCTGCATCAGCCAAATCATTGATAGAATGTGTCCCTTCCTCATCTTCAAGGACCATCGTTCTCGGATGGGACGGCTCTTCCGTGAAGCCGGTTGCCGCTGGTTCCGACAGGAAGATTCCTTTCGCTGCAGTGAAGGCCGGCACATACAAGGTTTCCGTCAATCTCATGGACCTGACTGCGTCACCGTTCGGCTCGCTTCCTGTTGACCTGACGGAACAGCACCCTGTTGAAATCCTCAACCTTCTCCAGGGCGGAGAGGTGGATTTCTCCGGAATCTCCAATCCTGACCAGTGGAACCTGGATTACGACTTCTTTACCCTGAATGCGGACAATACCGTGACATTCAAGTCTTTGGACGGACTGTACAAGCTTTCTGCGGATTTCTCCGGGAAGTTCATCAGGGTGGAGGCCATGTCTGATTCCCAGAATACCGCATCGCTCCAGCCTGACGGCTCGGGTGCAGTATGGGCCATCGGGGCAGGTCTAGGAAAACCGTCCGTCGGACCTTCATGGAACACCGAGGACGGAGCATGGTGCCTCGCCCAGACCGAACCTGGAGTGTATTGCCTCTCGCTTACCGTGGGTGCTTCGCTTGCCCGCAAGGACTATTCCATCAAGTTTTTCCATCAGAAGGGCTGGGGCGGAGAGTTCGGAAGCTACGCCTCAGTCAATGACCTTACTGGTCTCTTCAAGGTGACCGGTTCCGGCAACATCGAGCCTGCCGACGGTGATGTTTCCCTCGAAATCGGCAAGTCATACAGGTTCACAGTGGACGTAAGGGCCGGGAATTCCAATGCAACCCTCACCATCGAGGAAATAGAGATACCTGTCAACTCGTTGGATATCAAGGTGAACGGTATCCAGGCTTCAAGGATGTCAGCCACACATTACAAGATTCCTTCCATCACTCTCGACAAGGGAGCGGCACTCGAGATTTCCGGAATCACCGACCTTGCGTCATGGTTCCTCGACCCGGACTGGCTGTATCTCGACGGCTACACCATCAGGCTGAATGTTGTCGGAGGTACGTTCTCCATCGACCTGCATCTGGATTACGGCTATGCCGAATTCAGGAGGCTTGCGGCTGACGGAAGCGAGGCCACGATAGATGACGGGGCTCTCTGGATGATGGCATGGGGCCTTGCCAATCCGGTGATGACCAACCAGTTCGCATTCAATCCGGGAGCTGCCTACTGCATGGCCCAGGTGGAGCCTATGGTATTCCGCCTGACCGGTATCGCAGTGGACGAGAAGGACGGTACCACTCTCGGAGGAAGGTTCAGGTATGATTATATCTCGGCCAAGTATTTCGGACAGGACGGCTGGGGCAAGGAGGCCGGAAAGATTCTCGGTCCAGACAGTACCCTGGAACTCCGGGGCCTGGCCGCAGAGCTGTGTAAGGTTACGGATTCCTGCAACATAGAGTTTGCCGACGGCAAGGGGCTTGAGCTCGGTTCGACTTATTCCCTGACCATTGACTTGTCGCAGACTGCGTCCACAGGAAAGGAGATAATCATTCTTACCAAGCTGTAGCGGCGTCTCTTGCAGTGGGAGGCTGATTCTTGAGCCTGATATGACAGGGCTTCAGGGTCAGCCTCCCTTGTTTTCTCGCCATAGTATTTTTTTCATAGTCCGTTTTTTATAAATTTGCAAATGTCAAACATTATCTCGGATGAGAAAACTGATTGCTCTTTTTCTCGCGGCGGCTGCAGCGGTGTCGGCAGGATGTTCCGCGGATGACTCCGGGACTCTGGTCGCCGGCCTTGACAATACCCTGCTTCTAAAGCAGACCTATGACGACTCGTTCAATGACAGGGTCGATGCGCTGCGCAAAGTGCTCGGCAGGGAGAACGATTATGTGTCCGTCTTCCATCTCAATGAGAGACTTGCGGAAGAATTCCGCTCCTACAGCTTCGATTCCACCAAGATGTATCTCAACCGGAACATAAGCCTGGCACAGGAAGTAGGGGACCGGGAAGGCATGACCTCGGCGGAAATAGCCCTTGCCATGGAATATGTGCAGGCGGGAAGCTATTCGGACGCGGTGGCCATAATGGACAAATATTCTGCCGGAAATGTGCCCGGGAAGCTCAGGAAACAGTATTTCGAAGCGGCCCATACCCTCGCCGGCGAGATGATGTTCTATTCCTCCGACCTCCAGATTTACAGATACCAGTTTTCCCGCCGCAATACTCTCAGGGATTCGCTGCTGAAATATACTTCCAAGGAATCCTACGGATGGTATGACCTGAACCGGGAGGCGGCACTTTCCGCAAAGGACAGCGTCTCTGCCCGTGAGTTCACCTCCCGGATGATATCCCTGAGCGAACCGGGTTCGAGGGACTATGCGAGAGCCTGTTACTATTATGCCATACTCTTTCCCGACAGCGATTCGGACAGCCGGCTGGAATGGCTGGTCCGCTCCGCGGAGGCCGACATCAAATGCGCTACCAAGGACTATGCGGCCCTGAACGACGTGGCGATGATTCTTTTCCGGAAAGGGGACATCGACAGGGCTTTCCGTTACGTGGCCGACCATTGCATGCCCGACGCCCTGTTCTTCAACGGCAAGCTCCGTCCGTGGCAGATATCCCGCTTTTTCCCGCAGCTTGAGAGGGCTTACGAGTCGCGGCAGGAGAAACAGCAGAAAGTGATGATGTGCATCGTGCTGGCCCTGACTGTCCTTCTCGTGCTGCTGATAGTGCTGATAGTCAAGATATTCACCCATCATCTTGCCCTGTCCCGGGCGAACCGGGAACTCAAGTCATTGAACGATAGGCTTCAGGATTCCGAGAAAATCAAGGAGGAATATCTGGCTCTTTTCCTCGGGATGATGTCCGACAACATCAATACCACGAGAAAATACAAGAACCACGTGCTCAAGTATCTGCGCCGGGGCAATGACAAATATCTCATCGAGGAGATTGAATTGCTGCCGCCTATCGAGGACGACGTCCACCAGTTCTACAAGATGTTCGACGAGACCTTCCTGAACCTTTTCCCTGACTTCGTGGAGCAGTTCAATGCCCTCCTGGCCGACGGCTCGGCCATCATCCTGAAAGACCCTGACGTGCTGACTCCGGAACTCAGGATATTCGCCCTGATCAGGCTCGGAGTCACTGATTCAGGCAAGATTGCGAGCCTGCTGCATTACTCCTCCAACACGGTGTATAACTACAGGGCCAAGATCAAGAACAAGGCCCGCGGACCGAGGGATTCCTTCGAGGATGCAGTGCGGGCAATCCGCTGATGGGACCGTCGGAAGTGCCGTTCAAATATTTTGCGGAACTTAAGTCTTTTTATTATATTAGCACGATTTTATTGCCGTACTTCCCGGCGGCGTGTACGCGGATCCGGAAAAGGATATTAATAATATTAAAACTTAAAGATAATGTCAAACAAAAACAGCAACGTTCTCGCAATAGGAATCATGTTCTTCCTGTTCGCGATGATTTCATTTGTCACAGGTCTCCAGAACCCTATGGGTGTCATCGTAAAGACCCAGTTCGGTGCGACCAATGCAATGTCCCAGCTCGGCAACCTCGCCAACTTCATCGCCTATGCCTTCATGGGCCTTCCTGCCGGAATGATACTCAAGAAGTACGGCTACAAGGTGACCTCTCTCGCAGCCGTGGCAGTAGGATTCATCGGAGTGGCAATCTCGTTCCTTTCAGGAGTCGTTGAGAGCTTCCCTGTATATCTCACCGGAGCATTCGTGTCAGGATTCTCGATGTGTATGCTCAACACCGTGGTCAATCCTATGCTCAACACTCTCGGTGGCGGCGGAAACAGGGGCAACCAGCTCATCCAGCTCGGCGGCTCGCTCAACTCCCTTGCTGCGACCATCGTTCCTGTATTCGTGGGATATCTCATGGGTGACATTGCAAGTGCCAAGATTTCCGATGCCAATCCTGCATTGTTCATCGCAATGGCAATCTTCGCCCTCGCGTTCGTAATCATCTTCTTCTCCGCCATTCCTGAGCCTGAGCTCGAGGCTGCAAAGGCAGCTCCTGCAGAGAAGAAAGAGGGCCTCGGAGCCAGCATCAAGGGCGCTCTCTCGCACAGGAACCTTCTCTTCGGAATCATCGCAATCTTCGTATATGTGGGCGTTGAGGTCGGCATTCCGAATATTGCCAATCTCTATATGACCTCCGCTCTCGGCATTTCTGCCGCTACTGCCGGAACGATTGTCGGCCTTTACTGGCTGCTCATGCTCTGCGGCCGTCTCCTCGGCGGTGTAGTGGGCGGAAAGATTTCCAGCAAGAACATGATGGCCGGAGTGTCATCTGTTGCCATCCTTCTCCTCCTTCTCGGCATCTTCCTTCCTGAGGGCAGCAACATTTCCCTCGGATTCGTAGGTGACGGTGTTGTAGTTCCTGTAAAGGTTCTCTGTTTCGTTCTCTGCGGAATCTGCACGTCAGTAATGTGGGGCAGCATCTTCAATCTTGCCGTGGAAGGTCTCGGCAAATATACTTCCATCGCTTCCGGAGTATTCATGGTGATGGTTTGCGGCGGCGGTATCCTCCCGTATTTCCAGGGACTTCTCGCTGATGCATTCGGCTATATCGAGAGCTACTGGCTCATCGTGGCAGCAGTCGTATACATGCTCTGCTATGCCCTCTTCCTTTCAAAACCTCAGCCTGAGGAATAATTTTAAACGACAGAATATATGAACAAGATGGATATGCCTTATGTAGTCGGAGTGGATGTCGGCGGACAGACCACGAAGATAGGAGTGGTGGACATGAGAGGCCAGGTCCTGGCCCAGACAGTTATCCGTACAGATACTTACGGTGAGGTGGAGCCTTATATCGCCGAGCTTGCCGAGGCCATCAACAAAGTCATCTCAGACGCGGACGTGACCGGCAAGGTGCGCGGTGTCGGAATGGGTATTCCTAACGGAAACTATTATACCGGAGAGATCGAGAATGCCGTCAACCTCAAGTGGGGACGGACCGGAAGCCTTCCTGTAGCCAAGCTTCTGACCGACCAGATGAGTGGTATTCCTGTAGCCCTTACCAATGACGCCAATGCTGCAGCCATGGGTGAAATGACCTACGGAGCAGCCAGGGGAATGAAGAATTTCATAATGATAACCCTCGGAACCGGTGTCGGTTCAGGTATCGTGATCAACGGCGAGGTGGTATATGGTCATGACGGATTTGCCGGTGAGCTCGGCCACATCTGCGCCGTGCGTCACAACGGACGTCTCTGCAATTGCGGCAAGACCGGTTGTCTCGAGACTTATGCTTCGGCCATGGGTGTAGCCAGGACTGCACGCGAGTGGCTCGACCTGTCCGATGAGCCTTCATCTCTCAGGAGCCTTGACAACATCACTTCAAAGGATGTCTATGAGGCTGCGAAAGAAGGAGACAAGCTGGCCCTGAAGATTTTCGAATTTACCGGAACCATGCTCGGACAGTCATTTGCCGATTTCATCGCATTCAGTGCTCCTGAGGCAATCGTCCTCTTCGGCGGCCTGGCACGTGCCAAGGATTTCCTCCGCGAGCCTATCGAGCGTGCCATGAATGCCAATGTGCTGCCTCTGTGGAAAGACAAGGTGAAGATCGTCTTCTCCCAGCTCAAGGAGTCCGATGCCGCCATCCTCGGTGCATCCGCCCTCGCCTGGGAACTGTAAATCAATCTGATACAAATGAGAAACCGGCTCGATAAGGGCCGGTTTTTTCGTAGTATAGAGTGGCGTGTAGTTGTCGGAAGGCTATGCCAGAGTGTGGCCGGCCGCGGCCTCATGAGCGGCTCCCGTAGGAACGCAGTTCCGAAGGGTGGATGGAGCGAAGCGCAACTCTGGCATAGCCTTCCGACAACTATACAACTGGTATTAACGATGGCTTTTGACTCCGTCGGAGACGGCAGCCTTCGCCCTTATAGCTATCGTCACCTAAAGCCCGCAGGTCAGCCGGCTGCCGGAGTAGGTGAGCTGCTGTTCCGAAATGCCGTCCGGGCTGATGAACCTGACAGTGACGGACTTCTCGCGTGAAAGTCCCGGGAAATCTCCATGGATGGCATCTATGGTGAGCTCGCCGGCATTGTCATCCCAGAAAATGTCGAACCACGCATATTCCCCGCGCTCATAACCGTAGGTCAGGCCGTCATCCTCATAAACCCTGAATTCCCCGTCCTGTCCTGTATAGACCGTGATGCCCAGCCTGCTCCCGTCATCCTCGGCAGTATATTCGATCTCAGGCCCTGTCGGGATGATGCTTCCGGCCTTTACATAAACCGGGACGTGGCAGAACGGAGCCTCTGCCGTGAAACGCCCGCCTTCCCTTGCTTCATTTGTGAAGAAGTCATACCATTGGCCATCAGGCAGATACACTTCACGCTCCCTCGCCCCGTATGCATATACAGGACATACCATAAGAGCATTGCCGAACATGAACTGGTTACCGATATTCCTCGCAGTCCTGTCCCCGGTGAAATCCATCACTAGCGGCCTCATGATAGTATAGTCGTCGAAATGAACCTTTGCCGCGAGAGAATAAATATACGGCATCAGGGAATATCTCAGCCTGTCAGCATTGACAATGGCCTGATAAGCCTCATCCTCTTCCGGAGCAACATTGTACGGCTCCCTGAAAGGCCATTGCCCGTGCGCCCTGTAAAGCGGGCAGAAAATTCCCCACTCATGCCATCTCGCCTGAAGCTCCCGCCATTCCTTCATGTCCTCATTCACTATACCTGTTTCCCTGTACAGGGATTCAGCCTTCATGAACCTGTTCTCCACGCTGAACCCGCCTATGTCCTGTCCCCAGAACGGGATTCCGCTTATCGAGAAATTCAGTCCGGCGCTGATCTGCGCCTTCATGTCCTCCCATCTCGTGCCGATGTCACCGCTCCAGGAAGCCGTAGAATAACGCTGGAGTCCGGCGAACCCGTTGCGTGTCAGCAGGAAGACCCGCCTGTCAGGGAACGCCTCGCGCTGGCCTTCATATATAGCCTTCGCATTCATGAGAGCGTATGCATTGAAATACTCTGTAGAAGACCCGAGCGCGGTAGGTCCGCACAATGCCTTCCTGTAATCCATGTCCGTGCAGTCGTGGATGTTCGGTTCGCTCGCGTCCATCCACCAGGCATCTATCCCGAGCCCTCCGAGATGATCCTTCATCTGATTCCAGAACAATTTCCTGGCACCTTCGTCGTATGCATCATAGAAAGACTGCTGGTATCCGAGCCAGTCCTCCACGCTGTCCGTAACGGCCTTCCGGTATATCCATCCTTTCTCGTCGAACTCCCTGAAATGCTCCGTCTCCGTATAGAACTTCGGCCATACCGAGATCATGAAACGCCCTCCGAGAGCATGTACGGAGTCCACCATTGCAGCAGGATCAGGGAACCTCGTGGAATCGAACTCGTGGCTGCCCCATTTCCCGTCTTCCCACCATTGCCAGTCCTGCACTATGTTGTCTACAGGTATGTGCCTGTCCCTCAATTCCTTGAGTGTGGAGAGTACTTCTTCCTGCGACCTATATCTCTCACGGCTCTGCCAATATCCCAAAGCCCATTTCGGCATTATCTGTGCCTTGCCGGTAAGCCTGCGGTAACCTCCTGTCACCTCGTCCAGGTCACGGCCCGACATAACGTAATAATCTATCTGCTGCTGCATCTCTCCCCACCAGCTCATCTGGCTTCTCTCCTCCTCAGGCACCGGGCTCAGAACCCTCAGTCCGCAATATGACACGTCCCCGTCCGGTTTCCATTCCACCCGCAGCGGAACCCGTTTTCCGGCCTCGAGACTCGCGGTGAACTTCCTACCGTTCGGATTCCAGGCAGTCCGCCAGATTTCCGGCATCATCTGCTCCCCGTCAATGAAGACCTTCGTATATCCCGCATAATATATATAAAAATGGTACAACCCGCTTTCCGAAGGCTCGATCTCGCCCTCGAAGACAACTTCGGCCCCGTTGAACGGGAAATCCGGGGCATTCCGTACCTTTCCGCAGTCAGGAACCTCCAGAAACTCCTGGTCCAGGGCCGTTTCCCTGCGTACGAGCCGTTCCCCGTCGGCAGACGAATATGTCCCTGTCAAGGCTCCTTCCGCGCCATCCTTGTCAAACAACGTGAATACATCCCCGAGCCGGGCATAGTCCCTCGGGTCTCCCCAGCGGCAGAAACTGTTGCTGTCCCAGAGAAGGCCGTACAGGCGTGAAGAGACTATGAACGGCACGGAAATCTTCGTATTGTATTGATACAGTTCCTCATTCTTTCCCTTATAGTTCCATTCGTCGGCCTGGTGCTGTCCGAGACCGAAGAAATCCTCGTCTTCCGGAGAAGTGAAAGTCTGCCTTACGGTCCATCCTGAGGTCCCATCCACTTCTATCTTGCTGAAACTCCGTGACTTTTCAGCTGTAAGGAGCTCTCCGTCAGCATTGTAGAACCTCACCGAACCGTCCGATTTGCGTATCATGGCATGCATTCCGCTTTCCGACGCATAGACCGTGACTGATGAATCATTGTCCGAACGATATATCTTCACCGGCTTCGCCCCATAGTCCCTCATCAGCGAGATCCCGTCCCGGAAATCGCAGCCGGCAGGGACTGAAGTGACTCTGAAAATATTTTCCCCGTATGCCTCCACGCGAGTTTTTCCGTCCGGGAAATTAACTGTTACACAATGTTTTCCGCAGCTGCTCAGAATAATTGCAGCCAAAATGAAGATGACGCTTCCGTGAGTCCGTGACATAAGAGATAGTGGTTGTTCCCGGCAAATTTATCAATATATTGTCATATATAAAGGGTATCCATAGCAAATGTGAAAAATATGTTAAAAAAGTATCATTTATATAAATGTTTGGATAATATTCGCCATTTCCCTCAGTCTCCATACCCAAATTTCAAACGATAAAGTACGATAAAATGCCGATGTGGCAGCCAGAAGCGCATGTCACAATAAATTGTCCCATATAGCTATTTTTCGATAAAATAGTATTTGTTTTGCGCTCTGGGCCTGCTTAATTTTGCAACTTAGAAGACTGCATAATTGCCGGAAATACTTGATAAATAATCAACAATATGAAAATTAAACTATTAACCTGTCTTTTGGCGCTGCTTGCCAGCGTCGGGATGATGGCTCAGAAAGTACCTGTCACGGGTACAGTGACCGATCAGGTCGGTCCGGTCATCGGAGCCAGTGTCGTCGAAAAAGGCACTGCTAACGGAACAATGACCGATATCGACGGCCATTTCTCGCTTAATGTGTCTAAAGGCTCTGTAATCGTGATATCTTCTATCGGATATGCGACTCAGGAAATCACTGTAGGTGACAGAACCGATTTTACCGTCAAACTCGCAGAGGACAATGAGTTCCTTGACGAGGTCGTAGTCGTAGGCTACGGTACAATGAAAAAGAGCGACCTTTCAGGCGCGTCCGTATCAATGAAGGAAGAGGACCTGAAGGCAACCATTGTTTCATCTCTCGACCAGACTCTCCAGGGCCGTGCTGCAGGTGTTCAGGCAGTCACGACTTCCGGTGCTCCGGGTTCCTCATCATCTATCCGCGTGCGCGGCCAGGCTACCATCAATGCCAATGCCGAGCCTCTTTATGTGATTGACGGAGTCATTGTCCAGGGCGGCGGAAACTCCGGTTCCGACTTCGGTCTCGGAGATGCCCTTGGAAACGGCAAGGTTTCCACAATCTCCCCTCTGTCCACCCTCAATCCTGCCGACATCGTCAGCATGGAGATTCTCAAGGATGCCTCCGCTACTGCAATCTACGGTGCGCAGGGAGCGAACGGAGTCGTTCTCATCACTACAAAGCGTGGAAAATCAGGCGATGCCAAGATTTCTTACGACGGAATGTTTGCCGTCTCGCAGCAGACAAAGCGCCTGGATATGATGAATCTCCGCGAGTATGCCCAGTTCTACAATGACCTGGTTTCCGTAGGTGAACTCTCCAAGCCGAATGAGGTATATTCAGATCCTTCGATTCTCGGTGTGGGAACCAACTGGCAGGATGCCATCTTCCGCACCGCTCTCCAGCATCAGCACCAGCTTTCCGCATCCGGTGGAACTGACAAGGTACAGTACTATGTATCAGGCTCCTATATGAATCAGGAAGGTACCATCATAGGCTCCAACTTCGACCGATTCAGCGTCCGCACCAACATTGACGCCCAGCTCAAGAGCTGGATAAAACTCGGTCTCAGCGCCACATTCGCAAATACCAACGATGACCTCAAACTCGCTGACTCCAGCGAAGGTCTCATCTATTACTCATTGTCAACAATCCCTGACATACCTATCTATGACGTTGACGGAAACTATTCTTCAACCGTACGTGAGGGATACAACAATCCAAACCCGGTGGCCCTCGCTATGGAGGATGACATTCTCCTGAAACGTCAGAAGCTCACAGGTAACATCTA
>SFNZ01000019.1 GCA_004552615.1 Bacteroidales bacterium
AATCAGGAGGAAAAAACTGAGGTGAAGCAGCCGGAGACAGTCAGGGAGAAGGCTGCAGAGACTGTGGCAGAGCCGAAAAAAGCGAAAAAGGGAGAGGACTATTTCATACATGTAACGAGATGGTACGAGGACCTGGATGACATCGCATACAAATATTCCGTACCGGCAGACGTCCTGATGAAATACAACGGGCTTTCTTCCCGCAAGCTCAAGAACAGGCAGAAGATCAAGGTGCCTGTAAATTACCAGGCAGAGGAATCTACCGCAACACCGGAAACGGAGACTGGAAATGGCAGCGAGGGTGACGGTTCCGGAGATACCGGTACCGAGACCGGAACAGAAGATGAGGATGAAGGAAATGCCGGAAACTACGGGAGGAACCAGCGATATGCAGTAAATGCCCTTATGATGCTGCCTTTCGGGGCAAGTGCCAGCCCAAACGAGAACAGTTTCGATTTCTACAGCGGGGCCCTTCTTGCAGTCGAAAAGATGAAAGAGGAAGGTGTGGACATCGACCTGAGCGTATATGACGTGTCATCCGGACTTCCGATAACGGCCGAAAGGCTGGCAGCGAGCGATTTCACCATCGGACCAGTGAGCCGGGACCAGATCAGCAAAGTGCTGGAACTCGCCCCTGAAAGCACCGCGGTGATTTCGCCATTGGACCCGAAGATTGCCGACCTTGCAGGAACACATGCCAACATGATCCAGGCTCCCGCCACCCTGCAGGAGCAGTATCAGGACCTCGTGAACTGGCTTGCATCAGAGTGCAGGTATAATGACAAGGTATTCATCATCAAGGAGAAAGGTGCCAAGGCAACGACTTCCACCGAGCTGATGGCCGGCACGATTGTCGCTTCATCCCTCACAGTGACCGAATACAGCTACAACATACTCGAAGGACGGGAAGCGGTGAACCGCATGGAGTCAATGATGAGCAAATCCGGAGTCAACAGGGTCATAATCAATTCGGAAAGCGAGGCGTTCGTGAATGACGCAGTGAGGAACCTGGCAACCCTGCTGTACAGGAAGAACAATGTGGTGCTTTACAGCCCGTCAAGAATCCGCTCGTTCGAGACCATCGATGCGGAGAACCTGCACAACCTCAACACGAGAATATCCACTTCCTATTACGTGGACTACAATAGCAGGGCCACATCCGATTTCCTGATGAAATACAGGGCCCTCTACGGAACGGAACCGACACAGTTCGCATTCCAGGGCTACGACCTGGCATATTATTTCATCGGAAAGAAAGCTTCACTGGGAAAGAACTGGCTGAAACATCTCGAGATTTGTCCTGTGGAGAAAATGCTCCAGACCGACCTGCAGTTCAGACGCTGCAATGACGGAGGATATACCAACAAAGGTGTCAGAAGGATTATCTACAAGCCGGACTACGTGATAGCCATCGCGGACTGAGCCGGATTGGCAGAACGGGAATTATCTGGAATACAGGAGCGCTTCCGCATTTGCGAGCGCTTCTTTTGTTATGGTGGAGCCGCTGAGGAGACGGGCTATCTCCGCCACCCTTTCCTCCCCGGAAATCTTCCTAATGGAAGTCTGGGCACTGTCCCCTTCATATTCCTTGGTCACGATATAATGGGCATCACCCTTGGCAGCCACCTGGGGCAGATGGGTTATGGCAAACACCTGCATATAGGCTCCCATCGAGCATATCATTGATCCCATCTTGTCGGCAACGCTGCCGGAAACTCCGGTATCTATCTCGTCGAATATCATGGCAGGCATATTGGCATACCTCGCCATCATTGCCTTGAGGCAAAGCATTATCCTGGACATTTCTCCTCCTGATGCGCACTTGGCAACATCTATCGGAGCCTGTCCCGTGGAAGAGAACACGAAAAGAATCGAGTCGCACCCGTCAGGCCCGGCCTCGACCCTGTCGAGACGCACGTCGAAAACGGCCCTGTCCAGCTCGAGCGAACGGATGGATGAGCAGATTTCACCTGCGAAGCGCTCCACAGCCCCGGCCCTCACATTGTGAAGAGCCTCAGCAGCTGCAAGATGCGCCCCGGCCGCTGCCTCAATCTCTCCCGCGAGGAAAGCTTTCCGCTCCTCGAGAGCCCCCGTATCTGCAAGAGTCGCTGACAATGAATCCCTTACGGAAATCAATTCCGCCACTGACGTACAGGAGAACTTCTGCATCAGGCCATAAATCAGGGACAGCCTCTCCTCCACCTGCTGCAGGCGTTCGTCCGAAACCTCCACTGATTCTTCCAATGACATTATCTCCGAAAGCACGTCATCCAGTTCCAGCCGCGCAGACTCGATGCGGGCTGAAAGGCCGGAAGCCTTCCCGACATAGGCCGAAATCCTGTCAAGGAGCTTGGACGATTCTTTAAGTCCGGCATTTACCGAAATCCTGTCATCCCCGGAATCCGAGACCCCGAACAGGTCCTCCACCCTGCAGAGGGACGACTTGATTTCCTCCGCGTTGGCGAGCTGTTTCTGCTCTGCCTCAAGTTCCTCGATTTCCCCGTCGCGCAGGGAGGCGGAATCCAGCTGGTTGAAGCGGGACCGGTTATAGTCCTGTTCCTGGACCAGCCTTCCGAGACGCCCGCTGATATCGGAATATTCTTTTCTCAAGGCAGAAAGCTTCGCCCACGCACTCCTGCAGGCCTCAAGTTCCGAGGAAGCCGAAGCGAAATGGTCCAGCATCGACATCTGGAAAGCCCTGTCCCTGAGCAGCATCGTCTCGTGCTGGGAATGTATGTCCACAAGCATGGAGGCCAATGCCGAAAGCAGTTTCACTGAAGCCGGTTCGTCATTCACGAAAGATCGGGAACGTCCGCTACGGTTCAGGACACGCCTGATAACAAGACTGCCATCTGCGGGAACCGATTCCATATCATATTCGGACAGCAGGGAGGAAATCCTGCCGTCATCATCCCTGAAAGTGAATTCCGCCTCTACCACACAACTGTCCCCTGCAGGACCGATGACCGAAGAATCGGCCTTGGCTCCGAGCGCGAGGGACAATGCGCCGAGTATGATGGACTTTCCGGCTCCTGTCTGGCCGGTTATAATGACGAGACCCGCCGGGAATTCAATATCCAGCGAGTCTATCAATACGTAATTCCTAATATTCAGGGACCTGATCATATACTATTCTTCCTTGCGGCGTCTGTCGGAAACAGGCGCTTCCGCAGCATCCTCACCGTCATGGCGTGCCATCCTGTAGGACAGTTCATCGGCCTGGAATTCAGACACTGCCACAAGCACCGGCTTCGGCTGCCTCTCATAATATTTGGAGATTTCTATCTGCTCCCTGTTCTCGAACACCTCGTCCATTGAATCTCGGTCATTCTTGAAGTCTTCGAGTTTCTTGTTAAGTTCTTTCTTCTCGGCCAGCGCAATCTGGTTGGCCCTCTTGTACAGAATCACGACCGTCTCATAGATATTGCCCGTCGGCTCTGCGAGGAACTTGATATCCCTGGTGACCGTGTTCTGTGGTACTGATTTCTTATCCATATTTATTATCCCTTTTCTTATATATACTTCACACCCCGGAAACGGGTTTCATTATTTTTATTTCTCCTCCACGGTTTCCCCCGCCTCCCGGTTCTCCGGTACCTGTTTCTGCGGCTTCTGTTTCTTCGAGGTCTTCTCCTCCTTCAGGGAAATCTTCCTGTCACGCTCGAAATCCCTCTCCTTGGCCATCAGTTCCTCCTCGGTTCCGGCATATTTTCCTAGAGCCTTCTGGGCCTTGGCGTACAGGAACCTGAGCTCTTTGGTATAGTCCGACACCGGAATCTCACCGATGAAGTTCAGATAGTCGTCCACGAATATCATATACCTTTCACGCTGCTTGGACGGCACACTCATCTGGGCGTACTTGTAAGAGGACTTTGCAATATAGAAGAGAATATCCTCGCGGTAAATATTGTCCGCGTCATCCTTCAGGATATTGCGGAATGCCACCCTCGCAGCCTTGTAGTCCTCCATATTGTAATACAGTTTGGCAGACTCGTAAGCCTTGTGGTCGAGACGCTCGTTCAGGTCATTGAGCATCGCCTGGCACTCGGCAGCATGGGGATTGGACCAGCCGTAATCCTTCACATATTCGCTGATGCTGCTGATAGCCAGCCTGGTAGGGTTCTGGTCGAGTTCATATCTGTAAGTGGACCTGTACAGGCAGTCCAAACGGAGAAAACGCGCATCCTCCGCGAACGGGCTCCTCGGATACGTGGCCACGAACTTGGAGAAATTGGCCTCTGCCGTAATGTAGTCCTTGAATTTATAATTGCTCAGGCCCCAGTAATACTGGACCGTATCGTCCTTGCTGGTTCCTTCCGTGAGGACAGACATCGACTCGAACAGGCCCGCAGCCTTCTGGTACTTCCCTTCATTGAAATAGTCGAAAGCCGCCTTGTATTTGGAGTCCACGTCATTGCTCGACATGAGGGCGTCATACTGGGATTTGCAGGATGCCAGCGAAAGGACTGCTGCACCGCACCAAAACAATTTTCTTAAACCGTTCATTTTCATTTGGTTACATTTTCTTTCAAGAATCTCTCTACATCCAGTGCCGCCCTGCATCCCGAAGCCGCAGCAGTCACTGCCTGCCTGTAGTCCGGATCCTGCACGTCCCCGGCTGCGAAAACCCCTTCGACATTGGTCCTTGAAGACTTTGCCTCAGTGATTATATAGCCGTTCGCGTCGGTATTGACCCACTCGCGGAACAGGTCGGAATTCGGGTGATGACCGATGCCGAGAAAAAAGCCGTCCACCTTGATATCAAAAACCTTACCATCTTTTCTCAAAATACGGACTCCGGTCACTCCGGCATCGTCACCGAGCACCTCCTGCGTATTGCAGTTCCACAGAACCTCGATGTTCGGAGTGGCCGCAACCCTTTCCTGCATTGCCTTGGAAGCCCTGAAGACATCCCTGCGGACAATCATATAGACCTTGCTGCAGAGCTGGGCCAGATAGGTAGCCTCCTCGCAGGCGGTATCTCCTCCTCCCACGACTGCAACGACCTTCTTCCTGTAGAAGAATCCGTCACAGGTGGCGCAGGCAGAAACCCCGAGGCCCCTGAACTTCTGCTCGGAAGGGAGCCCGAGATATTTTGCAGTCGCGCCTGTGGCTATCACCACGGTCTCGGCAACTATCTCATTCCCGGAATCGTCCTTGAGCACGAACGGACGCACCGAAAGATCAACTTCGGCTATCCGTCCGGGCCTGATGTCGGCGCCGAATCTCGCTGCCTGGGCCTTCATGGAAGCCATCAACAGATTTGCATCCACGCCGTTCTCGAATCCCGGATAATTCTCGATTTCAGTCGTGGTGGTGAGCTGTCCGCCCGGTTCCATTCCTTCGTAAAGAACCGGCACTATACCGGCACGTCCCGTATATATGGCCGCTGTGTATCCCGCAGGGCCGGAGCCTATGATAAGGCATTTGGTATGCAGTCCCATAAAAAACATTGTTTAGCTTGCAAATATAATGAAATATTGCTAAACTTGCGGAAATGTCGTTGAACTAATGAATAATCCGATACATAAAGCCCCTTCAGTGGAAGAACTGAAGACGATACTGAAAAGACACAACCTGAAGGCGACCCGGCAGAGGCTCGCCGTACACCGTGCCATTCTCAAGCTGGGACATGCATCGGCGGACATGATTGCGGCCGAGATCCAGAACGAGATAGAGAACGGAAGCACGACCAGGGTGACTGACGCATCCGTTTACAACATCCTCACTCAAATGGCCAACATCGGCATATACAGCAGGAGGCTGAGCTCGAACAACAAGATGTATTTCGACGTGAACGCATTCAGCCATATCCATCTGTACGACGCCACCAACAACACCTTCAAGGACATCTTCGACGACGATCTCATGGAAATCATCCGGACCAAGCTCGGGAAGAAAAGATTCAGGGGTTACAGGGTCGAGGATATTGACATCCAGATAGTCTGCAGGCCGAGCAAGGACAGTGCAAGGCCGGTTCGCAGACGCACATTATAATTTACCGCCATCAAGCCTCCGGATATGAAAAAACTTCTTGCCCTTTTCCTTGCAATAATATTCCTGTATTTCACGAACAGGACATTGACTTCGTGCAGCAAGGATGATTTCATCATGCAGAATTGCACCGCAATGGGAACATTGCTCGGTGAAGGCCGGGTATGCACTGATGAGAATCTCATATACAATATCGTATCCGGTGAAACAGGAGCCGGAATCGAACCGGGCACAAGGGTAATGATAGTCTGCGACGTGCTGGCAGGCACACGGGGGACCACGGACGAATTCGACGTGAGGGCGGACAGGATAGAAATACCGCTTTCCGGAGTTCCACTCATGGCTTCGTCTTTCGACGCCTCTTCGTTCACCGATGCCATAGGGGTTTCAGACGCCTGGATATCAGGTGGTTATCTAAATCTGTACTGCGTCTGGATCGGCCGCAGGAACTCCTCCCTCACACACAGGACAGAACTTCTGTACGACGACGTCAGGGAAGACCGCGACACAGCGGCTTTCGTGCTCGTCCATGACGGAATGGGAGAAGGTTTCTATGAAAATACGGAGAGCGCCTCCGACCTGACTCCCATATACAAGATAGCCACATTCCCTGTACAGGACCTCATCCATGACGGGAACGTGGCTGTCAAACTTACTTTTACCTGGCACGTGACTGACGGACAGTATATCTATCCCCAGACAGAGAGCCGGAGCATGATTTATTCCTTGCCTTCCTCCGGCACCGGAGCGGCATCTTCAGAACCTTCCACGAAAGCGATTATCTCGCCCTTGACGACCTTGCTGCCCTGAGCGGCAGTGACAGCAACGACTCTTCCGTCCACTGCAGGGACCACCTCCTCCATTCCGTAATAGGTCTGGACATATCCCATCGCGCATCCGGCTTTCACTGCGGTTCCAGCTACAGGAGCCGTGGAATCGTCATCCACATCCACCTGCCAGAGCAACTGGCCTTTGGCCGGAGCCTGGACCGGAACAGCATGAGGATATCTCGATGCATATTCCTCTACATTGAACTTAGGCATCTCCACGACAGGGCGGACTACGTTTATCGGTGCACCGGCCTTGGCCCTGAGTTCCTCAAGCTCGGCATTGAAACGCTCCTTGGCCACGCCTGACTTGTAATCCCTGTACTGGCGCTCGTGCATTGCGAACTCGAAGAGTTCCTCATGGTCCTGTCCCTCGTCCCAGCCTTCTTCCTTCATCATCTGGCGGAACTTAGGCAGTTCGTCCGGGAACATGTCCTGCGGATTGCCGGCATAGAATTCCATTCCCTTTTCCTTCGCAAGTTCCACGATTTCCGGAGCAAGTTCTCCAGGAAGCTGGCCCATGCGGCCCAGAATCATGTTCCAGGTGTCCTTGTCGATGGTGGTCCATCTGGCCTTTCCGTTCAGGACATTCATGAGATTCATGAGGGAAGTGTTCTTCACGTACTGGCTGAACGGGGTCACGAGAGGAGGATAGCCGAGTCTCGGCCATACGTACTGAACCTCATCGAAAAGCTTGACCATCAATGCGTCAAGGCTTATTTCAGGACGCCCGTGAGCCCTCTGGCCGGCATTGATCGCGCCCTGGAAACCTTTCAGGTCGGCCATCATGGAGCCCATCATTCCGCCCGGCAGGCCGCAACCTACGAGGAGGGATGACATCAGGCGGTTGGAAGGATTGATCCAGTAGCCGAGGAAATCATCCATGAATTTCTGGGTGAGCCTGCGGACCTCCATGTAGGCGTCCATGTCCAGGTCCTTGACCTTGAATCCGTCAGCCAGCATCATTTCCCTGATGGTAATCACGTCAGGATGTACCTTTCCCCATGAGAGAGGCTCGACTGCGACATCGAGATAATCAGCCCCGGCCCTTGCGACCTCAAGCATCGATGCTGCGGAGAATCCAGGTCCGGTATGTCCGTGATACTGGACGATGAGATGAGGGTATTTCTTCTTGATTTCGAAAGTGAGCTGCGCGAGGAATGTAGGCCTGCCGACTCCCGCCATGTCCTTGAGGCAGATTTCGTCACAGCCGTATTCGACCACCTTGTCCACTATGGCCATGTAATATTCCACCGTATGGACAGGGGAATGGGTTATGGACAGGGCCACCTGCGAAATCATGCCGGCTTTCTTGGCGTATTCCACCGAAAGCTTCAGATTCCTGTGGTCGTTAAGTCCGCAGAAAGAACGGGCGATGTCAGTGCCCTGGGCTTTCTTGACCTTGAACATGAGTTCCCTCACATCTGCGGGAACAGGATTCATCCTGAGTGCGTTAAGTCCTCTTTCAAGCATGTGTGTCTGGATGCCGGCCTTGTGGAACGGAGCCGTCCACCTGCGCACGGCCACATTCGGATTCTCTCCGAACAGGAGGTTCACCTGCTCGAAGGCACCTCCATTGGTCTCGACACGGTCGAAACATCCCATGTCGATAATGGCCGGAGCCACTTCTTCCAGCTGGTCAACCCTCGGGACATATTTGCCCGAAGACTGCCACATATCCCTGTAAACCAGGGAGAATTTTATTTCTCTTGCCATAAAAGTATATGATATTTATCAACCTTGCCAGCGGGCATCACATGATACGGCTTTGCCGGATATGCAGTTCCTCAACAGGCATGGCATACCCGACAAAGTTAAAAATTCCGAAAGAAAATCACAAGTACCTGCTCATTACTTGGCAGTTCCGCAGCCAGGATCATGATCAAGCAGGTATTTTTTTCACAAAGCTATTGGAATCTCAGAAAAAGTGCTTATATTTGCAGTCCAAAATATGGTGAGCGTAGTTCAGTTGGTAGAGCGCCAGATTGTGGTTCTGGTTGTCGTGGGTTCGAGCCCCACCGTTCACCCCAAAAGAAAGCCGACCCCAAAGGGCCGGTTTTCTTTTTGTAATGTTCAGAGAGGTTTCCAGTTGATTTGGGCATAGGAGGCACAAAGCAAGCGGAGCAGCCCTTGGGCTGAGCTGCGCAGCTTGCTTTGAGCAGCCGTCCGGCGTATTTGCCGGCTGCGGTGCCGTGCGTCAGGCAAAGATCTTCGCAAGCCTAAAGCTTTCACCTTTGCATTGAGGCATTGTCGAGAGGCGCTATGGTTGCCGGAGGGCTCTGCCGGAGTTCCGCTTCGCTCCATCCACCCTTCGGAACTGCGTTCCTGTCGGGAGTCGCTCACAAGGCCGCGGCCGGCCATGCTCCGGCAGAGCCCTCCGGCAACCAAATAGCAATCTGCAGGCAAAAAAGTTATTCACGTTTCAATTATAATTTCGTATCTTGTCAACAAAATCCTTGATGGCAATGAAACAGATTAAGAATCTCTCCCCGGATATGTCAGTTGATAATAAAAATACAATCGGGTTTCTCCTTTCCGTCTTTTTATGTGCCTGGGGGATTCCTGCCGGAGCGCAATTGTCCTTCAAAATAGACAGTTTGCGGTTGCGAACGATCAGTGACTTCCAATACGATTCCCCTTATGTGTTGGATGATGTTTATGAAGGAGTGATGGTGAAAGGACCAATAGTATATATATCCGGTAGTTTGCATAATGATTCGGAGAAGGGAATAATCATTTATGCTTCTTCTCATAGTGTTTCTGATTATAAACCTATTGCGCATATTGAGTTCAATACTATTTTTGACTATCGTGGCCAAAGATATGAAACTGAACAAGAGGAAGTTTTATATGATTTTAACGTCCTTCCTGCATTTCCTCTGACAAAATACAGAAGTTTCAGACAAACAATAGCAGATAATGAGGAGATATGTATCCTATACCTCGGGCCGGGAGAATCAATCGAAGTGAATACTGATTCTCATTTCTTGAATAACAGCAAGTTCTGCCGCCTGAAAGAAAAACGTTGGCGACAAAGACACTTCTACCATAATGTACGTGAAGGAAAGAAATTGGAGAGGATTGCTTTTGAAGTATTTCCGAGTATTCAGATTGTCCCAAATGTGGTGATAGACGATAATGAGATGTATAATACTATCAATAGTTGCTGGAAGAATCGGGATCAGTCGAGAACAAGTTCCACCGGGCAGTGGTCGGAGCCGAAAATCTCGTTGTGTATTTCAGCATCGGCAATGCGCGGGCGGAGAGACTCTGAGACGACGAAATAGTCCAGGCGCCAACCGGCATTGCGTTCGCGCGACCTGAAACGGTATGACCACCAGGAATATTTGACGGTATCAGGATTGAGCATGCGCCACGAATCCACGAAACCGGAAGCGAGAAGCTCGGTGAACTTGCCCCTCTCCTCGTCGGTAAACCCGGCATTGCGCCTGTTCGAGGACGGATTCTTGATGTCGATCTCCTCATGGGCCACGTTCAGGTCACCGCATATTATCACGCCCTTCCTGCCGGCCAGACCGCAGACATAATTCCTGAAATCGTCCTCCCATTTCATCCTGTAATCCAGACGCTTGAGCTCATCCTGGGAATTCGGCACATACACGCACACCAGATAGAAGTCCGGCATCTCCAGCGTGATCACACGCCCCTCGTGGTCGTGCTCGTCAATCCCCATGTCATAAGTCACGGAAAGAGGCTCCAGCCTGGTATATATCGCAGTCCCGGAATAGCCCTTCTTGTCAGCATAGTTCCAATATGACCTGTAGCCTTCGAACTCCAGGTCGAACTGCCCCTCCTGCATCTTGGTCTCCTGCAGGCAGAAAAAATCCGCATCAAGAGCCTTGAAGGAATCCTCGAAGCCCTTGCCGGCACAGGCCCTCAGCCCGTTCACGTTCCAGGAAATGAATCTCATGACTATCCTCCGCGCTTTATTCCAATGTCCACTCGGCCCCGTCCTTCGTATCCTTGACGACGATTCCGAGAGCCTTCAGATGATCCCTTATGCTGTCGCTCGTAGCCCAGTCCCTGGCGGCCTTGGCCTTTGCACGCTCCTCTATCACCATTTCCATAAGCCCGGCGATAGTCTTGCCTGCACGTCCGGAATCCCCGGATTCGTCCACGAGGCCCAGCACTCCGTACACGATGTCGTCGAACAACCTCACGAGCACGCGGATATCCTCCGCCGACAGAGTCCCCTTCTTCTCCTTCGCGGTATTGATGAGCCTTACCGCATCGAAAATATGGGACAATGCCACTGAAGTGTTCAGGTCATCGCACAGGGCTTCGTAAACTCCGTCGAACACAGCCTTGACCTGCTCCCCGGCTCCCCCGCAAGTATCAGGAGCCACATCGTCAATGAACTCCCCGTATTTCATCTGCCATGGAAGACTTCCACCGTCTCCCTTGACATTGACGTCGATTCCGGCAGCTGCAGCGAGCGCCCTGAGATCCTGGGCAGCCTGCATCACCTTCCGGTAACCCTTCTCCGCAGCCTGCAGGGCCTCGTTCGAGAAATCCAGGGTACTGCGGTAATGCGCCTGCAATATGAAGAACCTGATGGTCATCGGGCTGTAGGCCTGGGAAAGCTTCGGATGCTCCCCGCTGAATAGCTGCGGCAGGGTGATGAAATTGCCGAGCGACTTGCCCATTTTCTGCCCGTTGATGGTAATCATGTTGTTATGAACCCAGTAGCGGACGCCCTGCGTCCCCCTCGAGGCCTCGTTCTGGGCAATCTCGCATTCGTGGTGCGGGAACATCAGGTCCATTCCGCCTCCGTGAATGTCGAACTCCTTGCCGAGATACTTCTCCCCCATTACGGAGCACTCAAGATGCCATCCCGGGAATCCCTCTCCCCACGGAGATGGCCACCTCATGATATGCTCCGGCTCCGCCTTCTTCCAAAGCGCGAAATCGTACGGAGCTCTCTTGTCACCCTGTCCGTCCAATGACCTCGTGCCCTCGAGGGTGTCATCGAGATTGCGTCCGGAAAGGACGCCGTAATGGAACTGCCTGTTGTATTTCTGCACGTCGAAATATACCGACCCGTTGCTTTCATAGGCAAATCCGGCCTCCAGTATCTTCCTGACGGTCTCTATCTGCTCGATGATGTGCCCGGACGCCCTCGGCTCGATGGACGGAGGAGCCACATTCAGCATACGCATCGCCTCATGATAACGCAGCGTGTATGCCTGCACGACCTCCATAGGCTCAAGCTGCTCCAGCCGGGCCTTCTTGGCTATCTTGTCCTCCCCCTCGTCGGCATCATGCTCCAGATGGCCGACATCAGTGATATTGCGCACATAGCGCACCTTGTATCCGAGATGCTTCAGGAACTTGAAAAGCACGTCATAAGTCACTCCCGGCCTCGCATGGCCGAGATGGGCGTCGCCATAGACAGTCGGGCCGCAGACATACATCCCGACATGGCCCGGATGCACCGGCTCGAAAAGCTCTTTCTTGTGCGAAAGGGTATTGGTCAGATATAGATTTCTCATAATTGCCAGAAATAAAGGGTATTGAATTGCGAATATATGAATTTTCCGTCAATTTTCTTCAAAAAATGTCAGTGGCGGTTCCCATTGACACCGACGAACCGTATGGCCGGACTCCGTCACCCGCGGGAACTATCCGAGACAAACCCCACTGACTCAGCCACATACGAACATCCTCCACACAATATCATTGTCAGGGTCTGGGACTCATGCGAAAGAGTCGCGAACACTATGCCTATGCCGAACGGAATCCCGTAGACGGATGAAAGAGCCATTGCCACTATATAATGGAACGCCCCGAATCCCCCCGGAACAGGCACGAGAGAACTCAGGCTGCCGGCCAGCATCAGGAACAGGGCATCCGTTGCCCCGAGGCCGGAAAGCCTCGCCACGGCATCAGCCACATCACTTCCGAGACCCGCAGTGTCCATGCCCTGGACCGCCCAGAGCACCGACGCGCTCATCAGCCAGTAAAGTCCCCAGATGACGAGGCTCTGAATCAGGAACAGCCACGCCCGCTTCATCCTGAAACAACTCACGGCCCCTGACCAAAGTCCGGTCACGAATCTCCATATTGCCGAGAACGGCTTCCACCTGTCCCTGAACTTGTACAAAGCATATACTGAGGCCGCGCATAGAATCAACAGAATCAGCATGAAGCCCCATAGGCTGAGATTGAACCTGCCGGAGAACGGCCTGAGCATCCTGTCGATGAAAAATTGTCCGAAACGGCCCCACATCGCCGCAGCGAGCAAAGCCACGAGGAGGAACATCATCAGCACATCCCAGATACGCTCCAGCACGACAGTACCGAGAATCCTGTCATAACCGGCCTTCCGGCAATGCCTCGCAAGCACCCCGCAACGGACCAGTTCTCCGACCCTCGGCAGGGCCAGGTTCACCAAATAACCTATGTTCACGGCATTGAACACGGACTTGCGCGGAATTCCCTCCTCTATCGGTTCCATCAGCTGCCTCCATCTCAGGGCACGCACCCAGAAAGCCGCCACTCCGGCCGCCATGGCCACGCCGATGCATTCCCACCGGCAGTTCCTGAGTGCATCGAGGAAATCGCCCCACTTCACTCCCCTGAACGACAGGAAGAGCAAGAGCGCGGCAAGCGCAAGCGACAATGAATATTTCAGCAAATCTGTTTTTCTAACCATAATGGTGCGAAGATAATCCAAAATAATGAGAAAAATTATTATTTTTGTAAGATAACTCAAATTCTGGAACACTATGCACTCAATTCTCGGCATCGGCAACGCGCTGACAGACATACTCGCAGTTCTCCCGGACGACTCGTTCCTCAAGTTGTACCACCTCCCGAAAGGCAGCATGCAGTTCGTGGACATGGAGACGGGCAACAAGATTTTCGAAAGCCTCAAGCCTTACGGCCTGCACTATGTGGCCGGAGGATCGGCAGCCAACACCATCACCTGCACGGCCATCCTCGGGATGCCGTCGGCCTTCATCGGCAAGGTGGGAGAGGACGAACTCGGACATCTGTTCAAGAGCGACGAGGAACAGTATGGTGTCAGGACAATGCTGCTGAAAGGCAAGAATCCTTCGGGCCGGTCAATGGTGCTGGTATCCGGGGCCAATGCCGAGAGAACCTTCGCCAACTACATGGGCGCCGCTTTGGAAATGGTGCCGGAGGACCTGAAACCGGAGTATTTCCAGGGCTATGACTATTTCCACATAGAAGGCTATCTCGTGCAGAACCAGGCACTTATCCGCAAGGCCGTGGAAATGGCGCACGATGCCGGATGCATCATTTCCCTGGACATGGCGTCCTACAACGTGGTGGAGTCCAACGACGCATTCCTGCACGACATCGTGGACAGGTACGTGGACATAGTGTTCGCCAACGAGTCGGAAGCCAGGGCGTTCACGAAAATGGAGCCGAGGGCTGCGCTGGACGAAATTGCCGGGCATTGCAGCATTGCCGTTGTGAAAGTCGGGAAGGACGGTTCGATGGTCAAGAGCGGGGACGAATATCATTATATCAAGGCCTGGCCGGCAGACACGATCGACGCCACAGGAGCCGGGGACACATACGCGGCTGGATTCATATACGCACACTCGCTCGGAATGCCACTGAGAGTATGCGGCGAGATAGGTTCCATAATCGCGGCTAAGGTTGTGGAGGTAATCGGCACGAAGATTGATATTCCCCGCTGGAAAGCGGCCAAGAAAGAAATCCGTGAGCTGATTGCGGCAAACGGAGGCTGCTGTGATGCAATAAAGGATTGACAGAAGATGTTTGATTTGGTAAAGAACGTATTCAGGAAGAGATACTTGAGAAGATGGCGGAGCACGGTAAAGACCGGGCTGAAGCCGCTTGGAGCGGTCAATTCCGCCATAGTGTTCATAAACGCGGAAGACAAGGAATCGGACGCATGCAAGGAAAAGGTGCTTGCATATTTCAAGTCCGTCGGGATAAAGGTTGACATTTTCTTCTTCGATTTCAGCAAGAAGAGCAAGGAGGAGCGCCAGATAACGAGCCTGAACACCACGGTGCTCCGCAAGGACCTGAACTGGTGCGGCAGGCCGTCCAGGGACAAGGTCTCGCAGATGCTCCAGACGAAGGCCGACCTGTTCATCTCATTGATAGACAATACAGATTTCCCTATCGAATATATGGCGGAATGTTCCACGGCCGTGTTCAAGATAGGCCGCAGGCAGCTCCGAGGAAGGACATTTGACCTCGTGGTCGAGGATTCGCCGACGGGAAGCTACTCCCAGTCACAGGCATTCGGGGAAATCACGAGATATCTCGGCACAATCGGCTGAGAAACCTGAGCGGACATGCGAAATAGATACAGCCATGGGAAATTTCAAGAAAAATATCATAACCGGACTTAAAGGCTACGCGATGGGCGCAGCCAATGTAATTCCGGGCGTGTCAGGCGGCACGATCGCCCTGCTCACCGGCATATTCTCGGAGATAATCGAGGCACTCAACTCCCTGATGGACATTTCCGTATGGAAACTACTCCTGAAGGGGGACCTTAAGGGATTCTGGGAGCGGATTCACGGAACGTTCATCGTGGCCTTGCTTGTAGGCGTTCTCCTGAGCATATTCTCGCTGGCCAACCTGATGGTATATGTTATGGCCTATTACCCGGTTCAGACCTGGGCATTCTTCTTCGGGCTCATCATAGCGTCAGCCGTTTACATGATAGCTGACATCAAGGGATGGAAACCGGTGGACTGCCTGTTCTTCGCCCTCGGAATCGCTCTCGGAGTCGTTATCTGCACCCTCTCCCCTACCAGCACTCCCGATGACCTCTGGTTCGTCTTCATCTGCGGCGCCATAGCCGTGTGCACTATGATATTGCCAGGAATATCAGGCAGTTTCATCCTCGTGATTCTCGGAAAATACGACTATATAATGCAGGCTCTCGGCGAGCTGGACATCCCGGTAATCATAGTGTTCGGAATCGGATGCGTGGTGGGAATCCTGGCATTCTCCAAGTTCCTTCACTGGCTGCTCGGCAAGTTCGAGAGGCAGACCATGCTGGTGCTCGTCGGATTCGTCATAGGGGCGCTCGTGAAAGTCTGGCCATGGAACGACATGACGGCCGTAGCCAAGGCCGAGTTCCTCAGGAGCGGAATGGATGCCGGGTCAGCTTCGAATGCAGTCAGTGCACTCCTCGAGACAGGGGCCAACCTGAAATCGGTAATCGACCTCCAGACAGGAGGCGCCATCCTCTGGGCGCTGATCGGACTCGTCACGGTGGCCGCCCTCGAATACTTCAGCCACAAAGCAGGGCAGGACAGGTAATCACATCCTGATTCCTGCCAGAATCTGGCGGCCGAGCAGCTTGTTCACATAAGTGACAGTCCTGTTCGGCATCGTCACCTCTCTTCTCAATTCATTGACACCGAGAATGTTCCTGCACTCAGCGAACACGGTGAACTTACCGAATTTCCACGAAACGGCGGCCTTTATGACAGGACTGTCGGAGACATCCATGTCCGGAGTGTACCAGCAGCTGTGATATACGTTCCCTTCAATCATCAGTTTCGGGACCGGCAGGATGACCAAAGAGCCCGTAGTCTGGAGACGGTGACGGGAGTTGGAGACGTTGCTGACATTCCGGACCATATCATATTTCAGGGACACTTCCGCCGTGAGCCACCTGAGGGCAGAGGTCTTGAGGGACAATGAAGAAGCGACATTGTCCGTCGTGTATTCATATCTGGAATCCTGAAGATAGTATTCAGACCAGTTCCTGTTCCAGTCCGCGGTAAGCTCCACTTTCAGGGTCTTGAGACCGAAGAACTTGGATATCATGGCATTGAGTCCTGCCATCTTGTTGTCCACAGGCAAATCCACATAGGACACCACGGTCATCCTGTCAGAATAGCCGGAAGCCAGTGTCTTGTCAGAACGGGTATAGTCCGCGGCAGCCCCGAGAGTAGCGTAGAACATATCCGGATTGTCTTCATATCGGAGGGAGAGCATCCCGCTGCCGGATCCGGACTTGACCAGGTCATTGTATACGAACGACCTGTAGCTGCGCATGACGAGCGGCCTGAGCAGATTCCTCTCATCATTCCAGCTGATTCTGTAGGACAGGTCTGCATTGACGGAAAAGTTCTGCGAAACCCTGAGAACGTATGACAGGGCAGGAGAAATGACCGGGAGAACCCTGTTTCCGGCCCCTTCGGAGGCAATGATGCCTTTCATTCCGACAGGGACTTCGAAAGAAAGCTCATTGCGTCCCCTGGCATATCTCGCATTCAGGCGTAAAGACGGGGAAACAGTGAAAATGCGCAATGAACCCGACAACAGATTCCCGTCAGGATCAGGCAGTTCCAGGTTCGAGCTGAGGTCCGTGTATTTCAGTCCGAGTCCCGCATCCGCCCCGAAAAGCATCTTTCCTGCCTTGAATCGGAAAGCCAGATGGTTGTCAGTGCTCAACTGGTTCATCAGATAATTCTGCTCCGCATCCGTCGAGTCAACATTGCAGTACAGGTTATGGTCGTTCCTGACATATTTCAGGGAACTGCGGACGTCAAGAACTTTGGAAGCATCCTTGCGGATTATCGACTTGAGGTCGTTGCTGATCTTGAATGAAGGCAGATTGTACTTCTGGGCATAAGGTACTGAAGCTGAGGAAGAATTGCTTCTGAAGACCTGTCCCGTGACAGTGAATTCGTCCGAGAGGAAACGCCTGGCACCATTGTTCTCGAAATTTCCAGAGAGGGAGAAATAATATTTCCGGTCGGTCCTGGAAGCGTCATTCACGATTGTCATCCCGTCATTTCCGTCGAAACGGACCTCCTCCACAGAGCAGGACTCTTCCGAGTATTTTTCCGCGGCGAACTGACCGGAGAATTTCAGCTTGCTGTCAGGACCGGTTTTCTTGAGATGGTTGATGGAAGCGATGCCTGAAATATTGTCATTCCAGAATTCTTCAGGTATCGCAAGCATCGTCCTGGCCGGGGACAAATCCGTCCTGAAATCATTGTCAAGCTCACCTGAGACCAGATAGGCACCGGTCCGGCCGAAATAGGCCATCTGGCGAAGTTCCTTGGTGATGTCCCGGCCGATGTCGCTTCCCTTGAGGAGGAAAAGGCTCTGGTTCGTCTTCGCGAATCTTGAGAGCATCGCCCTTGCATCGAAGAGGAATTTGTCCGAGTACCCGACAGCGGCATCCCCGTTGACGAGCCATTGTCCGCGGGCATCATCTTTCAGGACTATGTTCACGGCGCTCCTGTCGGACATCACTATGCCTCCGAGAGCCTTGACCGGCTGATGCTTCCTGTAAACCTCGACCGAAGCGATGTCGGATGCGGAAAGATTATTGGTAACCACCCCATAGCGGCTGCCCATCAGGTCCATTCCTTCGACATAGAATTTGTTGATGGCCTTTCCATTGTGGATAATCGTGCCTGTGGAGGATACCGAAATACCCGGAAGCTTGCTGAGTATGTCATTGAGGGTGAGGGCGTTCTTGTCCTTGAATGCAGCGGCATCATACACTATCGTGTCCCCCTTCTCCTCAATGCCTCCGGCACGGACACGGGCCTCCTTGATTTCCATCTTCATCGGGGATAGGCTGAACTTCACAGGCATCTGCTGCGGAAGTTGGATTTCGGCCGGGGAATAGCCTATTCTCGTGACCCGTGCAAGGTCAGGAGCGGTGTCCTTCATGTCGATGCCGACCTTGCCGTCAGCATCAGTGAAAGAATATGAAAGGACTTTGGTCCCGGACATCAGGGTGACGAGGGCTCCTGCCACCGGCTCCCCGGATTTGGCGTCAGTCACAAGCCCGGAGAAAAGATTCTGGGAGAAGGATGCCGTAGTGCTGGACAGAAATACAACGATGCCTGCCAAGAAGCATCTGAAACTTCTCCGCATTTCATCATTGGACATCAGCATAATAATCAGTCTTATTTACTTAAGTTTCGCAGAGCGAAACAACTGCTTTTGAGGCCTTCAGGCCGATGGTAAGTCCCTTTCCCGGGGAAAGGGATTTAGGAAAAGGGTAGCGTATACAAAAAATGCGCGCGGGCCTTTTACTCGCACAGAGCAATAAATCCTCTGAAAAGCAGCAAGTTGCGGCTTGCGAAAGTTGAATTATTTATTGTCGAAATACCGGTCGGGAATCAGGGGGATGTACGGGAACTCTGTCGGCATCACCGTACTTTTCCCGTTCTTGTCCACTATCACCACAGGGCCATGTCCCGCCCCGTACATTTTGTCGAGGAATTCAGAATCCCGCATGAGTTTATTGCGCACGGACTCGGCCTCCTTCATTCCGTAGCGGTATTTCTTATGATTATAATCATTATAATAGTGCTTCAGGTCGTCATATCTGGAAGTATTGTCTATTTCCTGTACGAAAAGGAGCTTGAAGCAGAATGTCTTCTCGGAATCGAAAGCCTCGGTCACAAGTCCCGGGGTTCCCCACAGAAGCCATGGACCGGCCGGCACCGGGACACCTTCAGTGAACCATACGACCCAGTGGCGCCCCATATAGTCCGCTTCCGCTTTCTTGATATTGTATCCGGTCTTGGAGACTGATTCTTCACCGGTTAATTCCCATTGCGGCATCTCGAGTTTTCCGTCCTGGCCTATGACACATACGGGGGCGGAGTTGTATGCGACATCATATCGTCCGGAAGAGAAATCAATGAAGACCGCATCATTCAGGGCCGGGCTGTAGTCCAAAAGCCTGGCGTATTCGGCATCATCCCTGACATTTCCTGCCGGGTCAAATGCCAACCAGCTCAACGAGTCCCGGTAGAATGCCGCATCGCAATAGAATACCGCCCTGTCCCCGTCGTAATCCAGCATCATGTCGGGAGCCCTGTGGAAGCCTCCGCCTGGTTCGTGCCTGCGGTAAAAGTCATAAGACACCCTGAGTGCCTGCCCGCAGAGGGGAGATGCACCCAGGATGACTGATGCTATCACCATGAAAATGATTTTCTTCATATCATTTCTGAATTATTAGTACATATTGTGAAATGTAGTGACGGAAAGCTGCAAAGCTGCGCCAGGAATGGCCGGACGCGAAGCGTCAGAAGCTGTAGCCGAGGCCGACGGAGAAGGTGTTGGCGAGAGGAGAATCGGAAGAGGCCATCAGGTAGGCGAAGTCCAAGCGGATGCCGAAGAAGTGCACACCTGCACCGATGGAGGCAAACGAAGCAGCCGGAGCTTTCCCGGAAGCATTGCTGTAACCGGCACGGACTGACACGAGGTCATTGTAAGTATAGCCTGCGCCGATGGATGCCACAGCTCCGCCTTCGAAATAGCAATCCCCGTTCAGGGCAGCGCCAAGGCAATGCTTTCCTGCAAATGTATGGTCGAATGATACACCAGCTGCCACCGAAGACGGGATGCTGAACGAAGTACCGTCCGCTGCCTTGACCTTGCCTCCGAGATTTCTCGCCCCGGCAGTCACCCGGAAATCGCCGAACTTGCCCATCACGAGGGCATCGGCGGCGAAGGTGCCGTAACTGCTGCCCTCGGCGAGTTTCTCCGTCGCGTACTTGAGATTCACTCCCACGGAAAGGAACTCGACGATTCTCCAGGACAGTCCTGCCCCGGCCACCATCTCATTCGGGGAGAAAGTCCCCGACTTCTGGCCGGAAGCATCATAGATGTCGTATCCTGCGCCCATCCCGTAGGAGATTCCCGCACAGATTCCGAACTTGCCGAAACTGCCGGCGACCCCGAAATCAATCACGTTTGCAGACGCTCCGTCAGGCTGCCAGGATGAATAGGATGCGGCCACGTCCAGTTTCGTGCCGCTGAATGCCATCCCGGCAGGATTGCCGAAAAGGGAATAGGCCGCACCGCTACCGGTCAGGGATGTCCCTCCGGCACCGAGAGATGCAGGGTCAGTGTTCCTCACAAGGAAACCCATCGCAGTCCCGCCGTAAGCGGCATTGTCCTGTCCATAGGAAACGGCCGGTACGGCAAGCAGAGCAAATGCCGCCGCCGCGATACCGCACAGCCTCCAGCCGAAATTCTCTCCCATATAATTGCAATTCATCATTTTCTGTATCATATCAGGTTAAACATCAGGCAATTTACAATTTCACCACATTCCGCACATACTCTTTCCCTCCGGTGACAATCTTCACGGTATAACGTCCGGGAGCGCAAGATTTCATGTCCACCGTCATCGGTTCGGTGTAGCTCACCTCGGCCTCGGCCTCGAAAACCTTGTTGCCGGCAGCTGAGAGGACCGTGACCTTGGCGGAAGCCTTGACTCCGGTCGCCACGTTCATGACATCCACTACCGGGTTCGGATATACCCTCACGGACTCTGTCCCGTCGATGACGGCGACCTTGAAGGAGAGCACGCAATATGCGCCGGCCGCATCAGTGGCCTTGATCTCGACATCCGTAACACCGTAATTCAGGGCTGCCCCGTAGAGGACGCCCTCGCGGGCATTGAAATGCACGACCTTGTCGTTCGACATTGTGACCTCATATTTCAGCGTCTCGCCGTCAGGATCGGTCACATAGTCTTTCATGTCGATGGTGAACTCCTGGCCGGACGACACGAGTACGATATCCTCTATCTCCGCGACAGCCACAGGGGCGCTGTTTTCAAGAATGGTATATTCCAGCTTGCAGGTAGTCTTCAGGCCGTATTCATCCTGAGCCTCGAGAACGGCGGAATAACTGCCAGGAGCCGCCCTCTTGCCGACAATGCTGATGTTGTAGGTCCCGGTCCCGGCTGGAGTGAATGTATCCGCGTCGGATCCCGGCACATAAGTGAACGTGTAATTGTGTCCGTCAGGTTCAGAAACGGAAGCCGTGACCTTGACATTCTCGAATGTCTTTATTTTCAAGTCATTGGCATCAAGTACAATCTCCGGGGCATTGTTGCGGCCCGTCCTGAAGGACTGCACCTGGCTTGCCTCTGCATATACCATCGAGTAGGAATATGCAATCATTTTCACGTAATAGTCCGTCTCGAAATCCAGTCCCTTGATGCTGACGCTTACTTTCTCGCCTGCGCCTGCATCAGCGACCGCCGCAAGGGCGGAAACTCCAGGATGTGATGATGCAGTGGCAGATTCGACAGAGGCCCTGTCCGTACCGTAGAGTATCAGGGCACCGTATGCCGGAATGCCTTCATCGTCAGCAGTATTGGTCCATTCGAGGCCCAGGGTGTTGGAGACGACGGATGCTGCCGCGTCGGACACACGTGCAGGGGCGCTGGTCGAGCCGTATGTGAATGCACCGTAAGCATCAAGAAGGCCGCCGATATTGTAAGCGGAAGGCAGGATGGTCTTGTTGCTTCCGCCGAGGAGCTTTTCCTTGAGCATTTCACAGGTGAATCCCTGCCCGCCGTAATAGGATACGAGGAGGGCGGCCACTCCTGAGGCATGAGGACATGCCATTGATGTGCCGGACATGCTTCCGTATTTTCCGGAAGGCAGGGTACTGTATATGCTCGTACCCGGAGCGGCTATGTCCACCCAGTCACCGTAATTGGAGTAAGAGGCCCTCGTACCGTCGCTGTTTATGGAGCCTACGGCGATTACTTTCTCATAATTTGCCGGGGCTCCGTTGGTTATGCCGTCGTTGCCGGCGGAGAAGAATACCACGCCGCCCTTCATCGGGGAATCCGGCAGCTGGTTGCCGTCGTTGTCACAACCGGCATATTTCACAAAATATGTTACAGCATCCTTGATTGAGGAAGAGGCTTCTGCTGCAAGAGCCCTCTCAAGTTCCTCGCCGGTGAGCTTCCCGTCATTGTTCGCATCGAAATTATAGCCCCAGCTGTTCTGGCTGATGATGGCTCCGTGGTCAGCTCCCCATTTGATTGCAGAAGCCATGTCACCGCTCCGGCTGACTTCCTTGCCGTCCACTGTCTCGTCACGGAAGACCTGGCAGGACATAAGTTTGACTCCGGCCTGTCCGGCGAGATAGTTTCCTCCGGCAATGCCGGCTATGCCGATCCCGTTGTTGCCGACCGCTCCGATGGTACCGGCGACGTGTGTGCCATGATCATCAGGAGTAATCTTGGTATTGTCGTCGACGAAATTGTAGTTGCCTGTGGTCAGGCAATTGGCCGCAAGATCCTCGTGTGAGAGGTCGATTCCACCGTCGACTACGGCCACGATGACATTGCTGTTACCTGCCGTGTAATAATTCCAGACCGGGATGACGTTGATGTCGAAGCCTGGATAGGAAGTGTTCTTCAGGTCCCACGAAGCGGAACCCACGTCATTGAAATCATTGATACCGATACGGCTCACCGGCTCGACAAGTTCCACTCCCTCAATCCCTTCCAGTGCAGCCCCGGCCTTCGTCACAGGGACATCCTCCGAGAACTCGAGAACATACCACCTGTGGAGCCCTTCCTTTCTTGTCCTCGGCTCAAATTCTCCGGCATCCGGGAAGAGCCTCCTTGCCTTGACGACGCCGAGGTCGGCGAAGACGTTGTTCATTCCCTGTGAACGGGTCTCTATTCGACCTGCAGAAAGGTCCTGCTCCACCATGCCTGTCAATTCTTCACTGAGCTTGACGATGGTCCTGCCCTGTACGTAAAATCCGGTATCGGCCTTGACTGCGACCGGCTTGCCGGCATTCTCTTCACGGACTACAGGGGATATCTCTTCACGGGCACAGGCCGCCGCCATCATGACGGCTGCCGTTACGATAATCAATGCTTTCTTCATATTCAATTGTTTTCTGCTATATAGTCAACGACCTTGATGAGTGACTGCGGGTCTTTCCACTTGATTTTCTGGGATTTGAAAAAGCCCTCTGCCGCTGCCTTGTCAAGGCCTTGTATATCAAGGACATCTTTCTTGAAGGCAGGGACGGTGGCGGCCCCGTATTTCAGGTACAGGTCCTCTTTGACCGGTATCACTGTACCTTCCTTGCTCCTGGTCACAGCGTCCGACAGGTTCAGGTTGACCATGTCCGACATACCGTCCATCAGGGTCGTGACGCTCTGGCTCGAGGCAGTTGCAGATGAGATGCCGTATCCGATGTTCGTCTTTCCCATCTCATCCATGTCCACCTGCACGTCCTTGAGGACATGTCCGGACCCGGAGGAGGCAAGGACCTCCATCATGCGACCCATGACGTTGATGAATTTCCTGTCACCGATGACAACGTTGGACACCCTTCTCATATCGGCAGCGATGATGGTGCCGTTCTCGATATAGTTCAATGTACCCTTGACCACTGATATATTCAGTTCGGAGGACAATATCTCCTTTCCGTCAGGTGTATAGACCTTGCCTTCGGTGAAGTCCTTGATCAGATAAGGCCAGGTGTCCTTCGGCTGGAACTTCTGGGCTCGGCATACGCTGCCAATCATCAATAGGGATGCTGCGGCAAGCAGGATTTTCATTTTCTGTTTCATTCTTGTATAGTATTAAAGAACAGAATCTTATGTCGGTTTAGAGTCAAAAAGGCCGGCACGGGGCCCAAATAATGGACTTCCGGCCAGCCTTCAACAGCATTAAGATAAGCCTCTATTATTTCTTTGTAAGGGTAATCGGGCCATTGAGGCACTCAAAGAATCCGTCTGCATACGAACCATATCCGTTAGGGAT
>SFNZ01000020.1 GCA_004552615.1 Bacteroidales bacterium
AATATGGTGACCAACATCAGCATCACCCATACTGACAGGTACGTGGCCATCATCCTTCACGAGAGCGAGGACGTCGGAATCGACATCGAATCCCTCGACAGGGATTTCAAGGCAGTGGAGCTCAAGGCATTGTCAGAGGACGAGATAGACGACCTCGATGACGACAGGCGCAACGAGCAGCTCGCCATCTACTGGTGCGCCAAGGAAGCCATCTTCAAGAGACTGTCCCTGTACAACGTGGATTTCGCCGAGCAGATAGAGGTTGAGCGTTTCCATCCGAGGGGCGAGGGGGAGCTCGAGGCAACATTCATAAACAAGGACGGCCATGAGGAGGAGTTCGAACTCGAATACACCACTTTCGACAGGCACGTGCTTGTATGGGTTGTAGGCTGATTACCAGCCGATTAATCAAATTCTGGAATGAATCACGAAATCATCATTGCAGACCTGAAGGACATCGATTCCGCAGCGGAACGTTTTCTTCAGGAAACACAGGGCAACCGCATAATCGCTTTCTATGCACCGATGGGGGCCGGCAAGACTACATTCACATCCGCAATCTGCCGCAGGCTCGGAGTGCGCGAAGACGCGGTCAGCTCGCCGACTTTCTCCATTGTCAATGAATACCGCACTTCCGACGGGGAATCGGTATTCCATTTCGACTTCTACCGTATCGGCAAACTGGAGGAGGCCTTCGATATCGGATTCTACGACTATATCGACAGCGGCTGCCTCTGCCTGATCGAATGGCCTGAAAACATCGAGGCGATTCTCCCCGAGGAGACTCTCATGGTAAGCATCAGGGTCAATCCCGCAGACAACTCACGCATAGTCTCCTGGGAAGACTGATACCGCCGCCCTGCCGGTGTCACCCGGCAGGAGGAACGACTCTCAATGAAGTAATATATCCATTGATTTTCAGGTATTCCAAGCTGTTCCCGCGGACAATCACAGGGTATTCTCCTGGAATCCCCGGAGAGAGTCCCGCATAAAGGACTCCGCCCACGAACTTTCCACAGTCACCGTTCATCATCACGAAAGGTCCGCCGGGTGAAGCGCAGCCGAAATATCCTCCCTCCGACGTATATACAATTCCTGTCACATACTCGCTCTCCCTCGTATAGACGCAGGCAAACTCTTCCCCGTCCATGTAGAAATCCACCGCCCTGCAGTACTCTCCCGGACGGAACTGGTCCGAGCTGCTGAAAATCAGTACGGAATTGAACGTCTGCCATCCGTCATAGGTGACATCAGTCCTGATGGCCACTTTCTCACCGCTCCATATAAGCCGGCAATTCACCAGGCTGAATCCATAGCCTGGAACTGTCATGGAGATAACATCATCCCCTGCGAACAACATCGGGGAATGGAAACTGCCAGGCAAATCCGCCACTATATGCAGCACACCGCCTATCTGCCTGATATCATGCACTTTGGTGATATTATTGTCCAACATTATCTGCTCGGCATGGCCATCCCGGACGACATAATAGGAAGAATAATTCCCGGACTGGGGATCCACGCTCTTCCTGTAGCAGAAGACTTTCTTGCCGCCATCCTCATACAGGGCCCCGGTCGGAGAACATGAATTCAGGATGCTTCCTATCACCTGTCCCGCAGTACTCGAGAAGACGACATCTCCGTTCCTGCGAAGGGACACCCCGCTTCCCGAACGATTCTGGCCCAAAGTGTAAACCTCACCGTCCTCAACCATGAAACCGCAGATCATCTCCCGGCCTGGATATCTGAACAGCTCATTCCCGTCGCAGGATATGACCGTCTCGCGGTCAGTGGAATAGTCCGTATAAAGATGCCCTCCCGCACACCTGTGCATATCAGCGTCCGGACTGGCGTACCAACCCGCTCCGGCCGGGACCTCCACCTTCTTCACCCCGTTCGCATATAACTGGATGACACATGAGGCAGATGTGCCGGAAGAGTCTTTCTGCCATTCATATCCCGACGGATAAGACACGGCCGTGACATATACCACGGTATCACCCTTCTGGGAGTCCGGGACATCGGGATGACGATCCCCGGGAATGCTTCCCGTCTCCCCTCTTGATTTTGAAAATCCCCCATCCCTGTCTATCCAGCCACAGGCCGGCAAGACTAGCAGCGCCACTATCGCTGCGATTGTGGAAACTTTCTTTATCATATCTCAGAAATTTTCCGCAATAAAGCAATAAAAAGATAAAGTCCCGAACACTTTCACCAAGTATCGGGGCTTTATACCACAAATATATGATTTTTAAGTTTAGAATTGCCTTTTAACCCTTTCGGATACGGTCCGGATCTATAAGTCCACCCTGAAACCAAGCTCGAAGTTCATCGTGAACGGCTGCTGCGTGCGGATTGACACCGGCTGGTCGCAGTCGAAATAATAGCGGAAGCCCGGGTCCAGATAAATGCCGAAACGCTTCGAAACTACGAACTCCACTCCGAGGCCCGCCCCCGCCGAGAGCTGGACTCCTTTAACTTTCTCGCTGAGAATGATGTCCTCCGGAGCATTCTTCACCCTGAAGGAATTCTTGACACCCTTCTCGAACGTACCGCCTCCATAGGCGTAAAGCCTGAAATGATTTCCGGAGACGATGTCGTAATACACATTCAGGGGAACTCCTATATAATGAATGCTGTTCCTTACGTCCGAACTGAGCTTCGTCACGGTCTCTCCGTCCTGAACCTTGGTATATACTCCCGAGAACGTCCTCTGGAGGAGAGTATAGTTCACTCCTGTACCGAGTGACCAGCGTTTCGTAAGAGCGACCTTCACGCCAAGCCCGAACGTTACAGGAATGGCATATGATGATTCGGTCCCTGTCTGTTCAATCCAGGTATCATTGCGAACACCCATGGCCGGAGCCTTGAAGCCACCGAAACGGCCTATGCCTTTCGCATTGCCATTGCCGGAAACATCGCCTCCGAACTCGAGGGATACGCGGTCATAGCTGATTCTTTCTTCCGAAGCATCATCTGACGGCCCGTCCCACCTGCCTTCCTTGAAATCCTCAACAGTTGCCTGACGGACATCAGCTTCCACGACAACTTCCGGAGCCGGTTCTTCGGCCTGCACTTCATCGGCCGTATTTTCATCAACCAGATTCTGTTCCTCCTCCTGAACATTGTCCGCAGACACGAACTTGACGGATTCCTTGACTGCTCCTGTTTCTGCAACCGGTTCGTACTTTTCGTCAACTATCTGTAAATCAACATATTCTTCATGATTCACAACAGGCGCTGGCTCCTGTGTCTCCACCATGGCCGTTACATCCGACACCTCTACCGGAAGGACTTCCTGCCCAGGCCAAAGCAGCACGGCGAGCAGCAATGCGGCAGCTGCCGCAGTCATTGGTACCGCCCAGCGCAGCCAGACCGGAACCGGACGTTTTCCGCCCTGCTTGCCGGCCCGGAGGTCCAACTGCCCGAAGACACGATCCGAGAGATACGCAGGAACTTCTTCCTCCGCATCGCCCAGCATTGTCCTGAACAGACTGTCAATATCCTTGTATTCTTTCTGCATCTTATTCATTTTTAATCATTTCCTGCAGCATCTGGCGCGCCCTGTTAAGCTGCGACCTGGAAGTCGCCGGGCTGATGCCGAGTGCCGCCGCTATATCGTTGTGGTTGAAACCTTCTATTACGAACATGTTGAAAACTGTCCTGTAGCCGGCAGGCAGGGACATCACCAGATGCATCAATTCCTTATATCCCAGGGACTGTACGGCGGACGGCTGTCCGCTTTCCATGTTCGAGGCGGCATCGACCGTCTCGGACATCTTGAGAGCATCGTTCTTCCGCAAGGACATAAGTGCAGTATTGACAAAGATCTTTCTCGCCCACCCCTCGAAGGAACCGGTCTCCGAATACGTACCGACCTTCTCGAACAACGTCACGAACCCGTCCTGGAGGATATCTTCTGCGGCTTCCCTGTCTCCCATATACCTGATACAGAGTGCGAACATTTTGGGTGCCAGAGTGTTATACAGTTTACGCTGCGCTGCTCTGTCACCTTTGATGCAGCCGTCTATCAGACTCCTGTATGCTGGCTTCTCCATGCTCTCCGTGACTTTCGGTTTAGTTGTCCAATAAATAAGATGCAATCCGGCATCGAAATGTTGCACAGCCCGTTGAAAAGTCCGGGCAGGCAATATCCAAAAATAAGAATTTGTAATGATTTTTGTACTATTTTTGCAAATGGAATATACAAGAGAAAGAATCATGATACATATCGGCAGAATTTTGAAATTTACGGCGGCTGTCATCTTCTCGATGACTTGCTTTCAATATATTTCCCGGGCCCAGGACCATGCAAGAAAGATTGCGGAGAACGGTCTCGTGGATGCCGTACAGATGTACGAGAATGGCAGAATGGCTGATGCAGATGCATTGCTGGAGGCCATCTGCAAGCGTACCCCTGAGATTGACGGGGCCTGGTATTACAGGGGGCTGGCAAGGATGCAGATGAACGATGCGGAAGGTGCGGAGAGATATTTGAAGAAAGCCGTGAGCCTCGATTCGGCGAATTACTGGTACAGATACATGCTGGCAGGGCTTTATGCAATGACGGACAGGACGGACCTTACCATAGACATGTACAGGTCGCTGATGAAGGATTTCCCGAAGAAGACGGAACTGTACTACAGCATGGCACGTCTATATATTGACCAGAAGAATTTCGACGAGGCCCTGAAGACCATAGATGACATTGAGACCCAGTTCGGCAAGAGCGACGGCAGCGTGATGACCAAGTTCAATATTCTCCGCCAGCAGGGCCGCCACGAGGAGGCATTCGCAGTGCTGGACGAATACAGCAAGGAATACTCTTCCCCCCAGGTTCTCTCGATGCTCGGGGACTATGCAATGGGGATGTACAATGACTCTACAGCCCTGGCCCGTTACAATCTTGCTCTCGAGATAGACAGCAGCTATGCTCCTGCCCTTCTCGGAAAAGCCGAAGTATACAGGGTGGTCCGGAATTATCCTGAGTATTTCCAGACCCTTGACAAGCTCATGGCAGACCGTTCCGTGCCTGCCGGTGCCAAGGCGGACTATCTCCAGGCCGTAATCAAACAGGCTGACCGCCAGTTCATCAGGACATTCCGGGAGCAGTTCGACTCGACGATGGCCATTACTTCGGCCGCACATCCGGACGACACCACGATCCTGCAGACGGAGGGGCTGTACTACTATGCTACAGAAAGGAATGAGAAGGCCGTGGATTGTTTCCGCAAGGTCATGGAAATGAATCCGGAAGACATAGGAGCTACGGCAAACTACATCCAGATGCTCGTCTATGTGAAGGATTGGGAAATAATAGTGAAGGAATGCGGAGAAGCATTTTCAAGGTTCCCGGACGAGCCGGGATTCCTGGATTTGGCAAATATCGGGGAGTATAACCTGAAAAACTACCGGGGAGTGATTGAGAACTGCGAGAAGATTCTCGCAGTCGCACCCGGGGACAGTGCAATGGCATTGTCGGCCTGGAGCACCATTGGAGACATGCGCCATGAGACCGGAGAGACGGCCAAGGCATTCAAGGCTTATGAGAATGCGCTGAAAATCAACCCTGACTATTGCCCCGTCCTGAACAATTATGCCTACTATCTGTCAGCGGAGGGAAAGAAACTGAAAAAGGCCTGCGCGATGAGCAAAAAGACTGTGGAGGCGGAGCCGGACAATGCCACATATCTGGACACCTACGGATGGATCCTGTATCTTCAGGGCAAGGCGGCTGAGGCCAAGCAATATTTCAAGCACGCGATGATGTACGGAGGCAAGGAGAGCAGCGTGGTGCTTTCCCATTATGCGGATGTCCTCGAGGCATTGGGCGAAGATGACCTGTCAAAAGTATACAGGCAGCAGGCAAGAAAAAAAGCAGCGGAGGGCAAGGAATGATGAAGGGTGCAGGGCGGAAGGTAGCCGCATTGTCGCTGGCATTGTTGCTGAGTCTTCCGGGACTCGGCCAGAACACCCGACAGCAGGAGGCGAAAAAGGCTCGTCTCCAAGAAGAGATTGCCCTGATAGACAAGCAGTTGAAAGACAATGCGGCAAAAAGCAGCAACGTCATGAACACACTGTCCCTTCTCAGCAGGAAGATTGAATCGAGGAAGAAACTTGTGGAGGAAAGCGACCGGGAAATTTCCGCTCTGAACGGACAGATTAATGTGAGACAGAAAGAAATCGACAGGCTGCAGAACCGGATTGACACACTGACGCTATATTATGAAAAGCTCATATCCACGGCATACCGGAACAGGGACTCGAAGATATGGTATATGTATATCCTTGCAAGCGAGAATCTCGGGCAGGCATTCCGGAGGATGGCCTATATGAAGAATCTGTCATCCGACCTGAACAGGCAGGGCGAGAAGATCAAAGATGCCAGGGCAGAACTGATACGTGAGACCGACTCACTCACCGTGCTCAGGTCAAAGGCCCAGGAACTGAGGAACAAAAGAGCTTTTGAAATTTCCACCCTGAAAGCGGAGCAGGCACAGTCCGAGAAACTTGCAGGGCAGCTGAAGAGAAACCGGACAAAATACCAGAAGGAGCTGGCCTACAAGAAGAGACAGGTGGATGCCCTCAACAAGGAAATAGAACGAATAATCGCTGCCGCCGTGGGAGGCAGCCGCAGCGGGTCCTCCGGCAAAGACAAGACCGTGGTGGACACGAAGTTGAATGCCGAGTTCGCGGGGAACAAGGGCAGACTGCCATGGCCGGCATCGGGGCCGG
The DNA here is from genome assembly GCA_004552615.1 of Bacteroidales bacterium. Classification (GTDB taxonomy): domain Bacteria; phylum Bacteroidota; class Bacteroidia; order Bacteroidales; family UBA932; genus Cryptobacteroides. Next base: position 6,736 of record SFNZ01000020.1, read on the forward strand.
TGGTGGACAAGTTCGGACAGCATTACCACCCGGTGTTCAAATCGGTGAAACTCCCGTTCAACAACGGAATAAACATTGCCCTGAGCCCCGGAACACCTGTCAAGGCCGTGTTCAACGGCACCGTGAAGCAGATTGTCGTGATGCCGGGCTACAACAAATGCGTCCTCGTGCAGCACGGAAACTATTTCTCATTCTACTGCAAGCTCGACTCCGTCTCCGTGAAAGCCGGTGACAAGATAAGCACGGGTGACATCATCGGCACAGTCGGCACGATAGACAATATGACCCAGCTCCATTTCCAGATCTGGCAGGGAACCAGGCCACAGAATCCGGAACTCTGGCTGAAAGTCTATTGATGGAAACATATCAGACAAGCCTGTCAAGAAACCTGTAGCCTGCCGCCTCCGCCAGGTGTTCCGTGCGGATGTCGATACCTGACCTGCCTCCGGTGGATACGAATTCCATATCCGCTATGGTCCTGGCAGTTTTAAGGATTCTGGTATATGCCCTCGCGGAAAATCCCATACGCTCCGATATCCGTTCCATGGTCTCCCGGCTTTTCCCGGACAACCTGCAATACCGGTCAATCATGGACGAAGTCATTTCGGCATTGACCGACACTCCGGTCCCGGAATAACGATCTTTCTGCAAGTCCCTGACCGATTTCACCCTATCCGCTATTACCGCGCTCTTTTCCGCCTTTTTACGACCGACCAGTTCCGAGGGAGAAATCTGATTCACATACAGCTGGATGTCTATTCTGTCCATTATCGGGCCGGATAGACGGGAAAGGTATGACTGCCTCTGCGATGGGGAGCAAATGCAACGGTCTGCCACCCCGTAATATCCGCATGGGCAAGGGTTTGCGGCTGCTACAAGCATGAACGATGATGGAAAGCTCACTTTGGACCGCAGTCTGGATATGACTACGGAACGGTCTTCGAGAGGTCCCCGCAAAGCTTCCGCCACACGGGAAGGCATAAGCGCAAACTCGTCCAGGAACAAAATCCCGTTATGCGCTAACGAAACCTCTCCGGGAAGGATATTGTCCCCGTTACCTCCACCGATTATGGCAGCCATGGAGGCACTGTAATGCGGGGACCTGAAAGGCCTGACGGTCACAATCCCGCCTCCTCCCCCGAGCCCTGCAACAGAATATATCTTTCCCGTCTCTATGGCCTCGTCCTCCTGCAACGGAGGCATGATTCCCGGCAAGGCCCGTGCAAGGGATGTCTTTCCCGACCCGGGAGGCCCGATCATTATGACATTGTGTCCGCCCGACACCGCGATTTCAAGTCCCCTCTTGGCCTCCTCCTGTCCTATGACATCGGCAAAATCCTGACTGCCAGGAGAATCCGATTCGGGAGCCCTGCCGAAACTGCATTCCATCTCAAATTTCTCCGGAGGGACACTGCCTGAGAGCATATCCAGTACATCCGTGACGCTGTGCACACCGAAAATCCTGACATTGCGGAGAGCGGAAGCCTCGTCTGCGGATTCATAAGGCAGGATACATCCTGCAAAACCTGCCTCCCCGGCATACTCCGCTATCGAGATTGCCCCGGGAACAGGCTTCACCGAACCGTCAAGCCCGAGTTCCCCCATTATGATATAGCTGTCAAGCCCGGGCAGCTGGCATTGACCCGATGCAGCGAGTATCCCGAGGGCGATTGGAAGATCATAACCGCTCCCGTTCTTGCGGACATCGGCCGGAGCGAGATTGATGACTATCTTCCGTCCCGGAATCCTGTATCCAAGGCTCTGGAGAGCCGTCATTATCCTCAAGAGACTCTCTTTCACGGCCACATCCGCCAGTCCGACAAGATGTATCCCTATCCCGGAACTGATGTCCACTTCCACTGTGACAGGCACCGCCTGTATGCCCACACATTTGGCACAATAAATGTTCATTAACATAAATCTGAGATTTTTTCCTAAATTTATGGTCAATTCGCCTGCAGGAATTTAAGATTCATGTCAATTTATTTAAGAATCATAAAAATGTGGCGGAAATACCGGATATGTGGAGAAATCCAGTAAAAAGGAGTGAGAAATGGCTGCCAATATATTCAATTCCCTCGGAAAATACTGCCTGTTCATAAGGCAGGTGTTCCGCAAGCCCGAGAGCCGGAAGATGATCCGTAAACAGATTCTCATCGAGACTGACCGCCTGATAATGTCGTCAATCGTCATAGTCGGGGTCATTTCCCTGTTCATGGGCGGAGTCCTGGTCATCCAGACGGCATCTAACATGTCCAATCCTGTCCTCGACAAGATGCTCATCGGGTACATGGTCCGTGAAAGCATGATTCTGGAGTTCAGTTCCACGATGGTGGCCCTGATTCTCGCCGGAAAGATGGGCTCGAGCATTGCTTCCGAGATAGGCAGCATGCGCATTACCCAGCAGCTGGACGCGATAGACATGATGGGTATCAACAGCGCGTCATTCGTGGCAAGGCCGAAGATTATTGCCGCCACTGTTACAAGCCCCCTTCTCTGCCTGCTCAGCTTCGTCCTGGGGCTCATGGGAGGAGGGCTGATCACATGGATGACGGGCATCATCCCGATGGCCAAATACATGACAGGCATAAAATACGCATTTACAGGATATTACATTGTGTACAGCTGCATCAAGACCTCGGTCTTCTGCTTCATTATCTCATCGGTTGCCGCTTATCACGGATACTACGCGAAAGACGGCTCGCTCGGAGTGGGCAAATCCAGCACCAAGGCGATCGTCGCTTCCAGCATCCTGATACTGATGTCCGACCTGATAATGACGCAGTTAATGTTGTACTGAATCCAAATCCAGGCAGACCATGATAAGGGTGAAGAATATTTGTAAAAGCTTCGGGGACAAGACCGTCCTGAAGAATATCAGCATTGATTTCGAACCGGGAAAATGCAATATGCTCATCGGAGCGAGCGGTTCCGGCAAGACGGTGCTGATGAATATAGTGTCCGGCCTAATAAGACCAGACTCCGGCGAGGTATGGTACGGGGACAAGGAACTTACCGGAATGGACAAGGAATCCAGGAAGCTGATTCACCAGAAGATAGGCATGCTGTTCCAGGGAAGCGCCCTGTTCGATTTCCGCACGGTTCTGGGAAACGTGATGTTCCCGATGGATTTCCTCACGGACTGGAGCACGGCCGAGAAGAAGGAACGCGCCCGCTATCTTCTGGACAAGGTGAACGTGAAGGATTCGGAAGACAAATATCCCGACGAGCTGTCCGGAGGAATGCAGAAGAGGGTCGGCATTGCAAGGGCAATCGCCCTGAATCCGGAATATCTTTTCTGCGACGAACCCAATTCCGGGCTGGATCCTGAGACCTCCATCGTCATTGACCGGCTCATTAGCTCAATCACCAAGGAGTTCAGTATCACCACGATAATGAACACGCATGACATGAACTCCATAATGGAAATCGGGGACAATATCGGATTCCTCTACCAGGGAGACATCATCTGGAAGGGTGACAGGCATTCGATAATGTCCACGGGCTGTCCTGAACTCGTGGAGTTCCTGTGTTCAAACACATTGGCCAGGAATATCCTGAAAAAATGAGGAAAAGCTTCTATAGAAGCTGTTTTGAAATGTTTGCCGCAGTTATTTATAGGGAATTTTCGAGACAGTTTCAATTGCTGAAGAGGGAGCATAGCCGAAGCTATGTGACCGATGAAACAGAAGAAAATGGCCGAAAAGGCACATAAAGAACAAGAGTAAATATTTCAAAACAGCTTCTACACCTCCACGCAGGAAGAGAACTCCTTGAGGAATCGCATGTCGTTCTCGAAATAGTGGCGGAGGTCATTGACCTGCCATTTGAGCATTGCAATACGCTCGATACCCATTCCGAAAGCGAATCCCGAGTATTTCTTGCTGTCGATTCCTGATGCCTCGAGGACATTAGGATCCACCATTCCGCAGCCGAGAATCTCAAGCCAGCCCGTTCCCTTGCAGATGTTGCAGCCTTTGCCGTGACAGATGTTGCAGCTCACGTCAACTTCGGCTGACGGCTCGGTGAACGGGAAATATGAAGGCCTCATCCTGATCTGTGTATCAGGGCCGAACATTTCGCGGGCGAAAAGAAGTATGGCCTGCTTGAGGTCCGCGAATGTGACATTCTCGTCAATGTAAAGGCCTTCCACCTGATGGAAAATGCAGTGCGCACGGGCTGAAATGGCCTCGTTCCTGAACACGCGGCCCGGGCAAATCACCCTGATAGGCAGCTTCATCTTCTCCATCGCCCTTACCTGGACGCTGGAAGTATGCGTACGGAGCAGGAGTGGATTAGGATGGCCGGCGGATACGAAGAACGTGTCCTGCATGTCTCTTGCCGGATGATTCGGAGGGAAGTTCAGTGCCTCGAATACATGATAGTCATCCTCCACCTCAGGACCTTCGGCAACGTCATATCCGAACTTGCGGAATATATTGACTATCTGCTGTCTGGCTATCGATACAGGATGACGGGAGCCGAGCTCCATCATGTCTCCCGGCATGGTGGCGTCGAACGAGTCAGCGGATGATGCTCCTGAAGATTCCACGTTGGCCTTGAGTTCCTCTATCTTGGCCACGGCCTCCTTCTTCAGGACATTCAGCTTCTGCCCGAACTCCTTCTTGAGCTCCGGAGCCACGGTACGGAACTCCTCGAACAACTTCGTTATCTCGCCTTTCTTGCCGAGCAGACGCACGCGGGCGTCCTCTATATCTTTCTCTGTCTTGCACTTGAGGTCCCTGACCTCGGCAAGAATCTGCTCAATTTCCTCTTTCATCTGATGTATAATCTAAACAGACTGCAAATTTAACATTTTCTTTGGATATTTCTCACACTACTTTTCCTGGCGGGTGGCATTGGCCTTCTCCACCTTCGCCTTCCGCTTCTCCCTGGCCTTCTGGTTCTTGCCCGCTCCGCTCTTCAGATAGGCGGCCCACTGGGTATCATTGAAAATCTTCCTGTACGTATTGTCAATCTGCTCCATCCACTTGTCCCTGACGTCGTTGTATATGTCATAGTTGGACACTCGGGACTTCTGGAGCTTCTCCACTTCTGCCTGCCATGCCGCATAGTCATGCTGGAGGGTGGAGTCCACATAGAACACCTGGCCCGGATCAAGTTTCAGGAGAGAAGCGAGACGGTCCGCCTCCTTGGCAGCCATTTCCTCAGGTGTAGGAATCTTGTCATCCTGTTCCTGGGCAGACAAAGAGACCTGGGACACGAATAAAATCGACATTACTGCCAGAATCATTGATTTGAAACCAAAAATTTTCATAGATTTGTAATCATTTTGGACAAAATTAAACAAATAAAAACACAACTGCAAGATGAAAATCAGAACATTACTCTGTACGGCAGCTGCGGCCGGCATGATTATGGCCGAGAGCGGGGCCGATGCATGCACCAACATCATTGTCACCAAAGGAGCGAGCGCGGACGGCTCTTGCCTTGTCTCCTATGCCGCTGACTCACACTGGCTGTACGGCGAACTGTATTTCAAGCCGGAAGCAGACTGGAGCAACGGTTCGATGCTGAAGGTATTCGACTGGGATTCAGGCAAATATCTCGGCGAAATCGAGCAGGTTCCACATACTTACAAGACTGTGGGCAACATGAACGAGCACCAGCTGATCATCGCTGAGACCACATTCGGAGGACGCCACGGGCTTAACGACCCAGACGCGGTAATGGACTATGGTTCATTGATATACATCACACTCCAGCGCGCCCGTACAGCCCGGGAGGCCATCAGGATAATGGATGAACTGACACAGAAATACGGATATTACTCCGAGGGCGAGTCTTTCTCGATAGCCGACAAGGACGAGTGCTGGATAATGGAGATGGTAGGCAAGGGCGGCGAAAAGTCCGGAGGCAGGAAAGGTTCCGTTTGGGTGGCCGTGAGAGTCCCTGACGGATATATCAGCGGACATGCAAACCAGTCGAGAATCACACGGTTCCCGCTGAACGACCCGGAAAACTGCCTGTATTCGCATGACGTGATTTCCTTTGCCAGGGAACGCGGCTGGTTCAGCGGAGAGGATGCGGAATTCAGTTTCCGCGATGCATATTGTCCTCTGGATTTCAGCGGAATGAGAGGATGCGAGGCAAGGGTATGGAGCGCATTCAACATTCTCGGAAAAGGCAAGTTCGCATATACCGACTGCTGCGGAAAGGATGTAGCGAAGAATGCCGGAGAATATGTGGACTATGCTATGGGGCACAATCCTGGGAACAATATGCCGCTCTGGATCAAGCCTGCCGGCAAAGTGTCCGTGAAAGACGTGGCTGACGTGATGCGCGACCATTACGAGGGAACCCCTATGGATATGACACAGGATATCGGGGCCGGCGGAAACGCACTTCCATACAGGTGGAGACCTATGGGATTCGAGGTGGACGGACAGAAATATGTCAACGAGAGGGCCATTGCGACCCAGCAGACCGGATTCTGGTTCGTGGGCCAGTCGAGAGGCAGCCTGCCTGACGTATTGGGAGGCATCATCTGGTTCGGCACCGATGACGCTGCAACTTCTTATGTGACACCTATTTATACCAATGTCACCACTGTTCCCGAGTGTTTCAGGCAGGGCAACGGAGATCTTCTCCATTATACTTCAGAGTCCTCGTTCTGGATCAATAACCGTATCTCGAATGCCTGCTACAAGATGTACAATCTGATGGCTCCGTTCGTAAGGGAGAGAATCGACGACTTCGAGAACGGGCAGCTCAAGAGCATTGCCGAGAATGACCTCCGCGCCCTGGAACTCTACAGGGCTGCAGAAAAAAAGGCCGTGAAGAAGAATTCCAAGAAGAATCCTTCCTACGACCCGATGACCGACACCGGAGCCTCATTCTCCGATGTAAAAAAATGTCTTACAGAATATTCCGTCAATACCGCACAGGACATCTTCTCTGCCTGGAAACAGCTTGAAGAGACACTCCTGGTGAAATTCATCGACGGAAATGTAAAAGCCCAGAATCCGGACGGCTCATTCAAGCACACCGCGGATTCCGAGCATGTTCCTGATGGTCTCACCCAGCCGGGATACACCGATTTCTGGAAAGAGGCCGTAGCGCACTATCACGGGGATATTGTCAGAGAACCCGCTCAGCGCTGACTTCTGCAGGGATATTCCTGAGGACTATCCCTCCGCCTGACACATCTGCTTCCACGGCCGCATCCTTGCGGACAGTACCGTCAAGGACGGCCTTGGCAAGCTGGTTGACGAGTTCACGCTGCATGACTCTCTTTACCGGCCTGGCTCCGAAAGCCGGGTCGTATCCTTTGTCCACCATGAAGTCCTCGAAGGCCTGGGTGAAGGATATTTCCACATTGTCCTCAGCCAGTTTCCTGCGGAGAGCATCCATCTGGATATGGAGGATTTCACGCACGTCCGCCCTGGTCAGAGGGTCGAACATTATGATCTCGTCTATCCTGTTCAGGAATTCAGGGCGGATGGTCTGCTTGAGTACATCCAGTATCTTACCGCGGCATTCATCGAGGAGCTGCCTTCTCGTGGCAATGGCGGCCGCATCCGATACAGGCGAAGCGCCTGCCGCACCGACATCCGGAAGACGTTCCATATAGCTCTGGATGATGTCAGAGCCGACATTCGAGGTCATTATGATAATCGTGTTCTTGAAATCGACAGTACGTCCCTTGTTGTCCGTAAGACGCCCGTCATCAAGCACTTGCAACAGGATATTGAACACATCCGGATGGGCCTTTTCTATCTCGTCGAGCAATACGACTGAATACGGTTTCCTCCTCACGGCCTCCGTGAGCTGGCCACCCTCATCATATCCTACATATCCCGGAGGCGCTCCTATTAGACGGCTCACCGTATGACGCTCCTGATATTCGCTCATGTCGATGCGGGTGATCATGTTCTCGTCATTGAACAGGAATTCGGCGAGAGCCTTGGCAAGTTCGGTCTTTCCTACTCCGGTGGTTCCCATGAACAGGAATGAACCGATAGGCCTCTTCTCGTTGGAAAGTCCTGCGCGGCTTCTGCGTACTGCATCCGAAACAGCCCTAATGGCCTCGTCCTGGCCGATTACCCTGCGGTGAAGTTCTTCCTCCATCCGCAGCAGTTTCTCCTTCTCGCTTTCGAGCATCTTGCTGACAGGTATCCCGGTCCACCTCGAAACAATGTCGGCTATATCCTCGGGAGTAACCGCTTCGGTGATGACCGGGTCCGTGATGGCAGCCTGTGCAGCCTCAAGCTCGTCAATGCGTTTCTGGGCTTCGGCAATGCGGCCGTACCGGAGCTCTGCCACCTTCCCGTAATCCCCGGCCCTTTCAGCAGACTGGGCCTGGATTCTGTAATCCTCAATCTCCTGACGGGCTGACTGGATACCGGTAAGAATGGCTTTCTCGTCAGTCCATTTCTTCATCAGGACATCCTTTTTGGAATTGAGATCCTTGAGCTGTTCCTCGATTTTCTCCATCTTCAGGGAGACACCCTCACGCTTGATGGCTTCCTTCTCGATTTCCAGCTGGCGGATCTGGCTGTTCAGCTCGGCTATCGGCTCCGGGACGGAATTCATCTCGAGACGCAGCTTGGCAGCCGCCTCGTCCACAAGGTCAATGGCCTTGTCCGGGAGGAATCTGTTCGTGATATACCTGTGCGAGAGGTTCACGGCGGCTATGAGAGCGTCATCCTCGATGCGCACCTTGTGATGGTTCTCGTACTTCTCCTTGAGGCCCCTGAGGATGGCGATGGACTCGGCAGGAGCCGGTTCATCCACCATGACCATCTGGAAACGCCTCTCGAGAGCCTTGTCCGCCTCGAAATATTTCTGGTATTCGTCAAGGGTGGTGGAGCCGACCGTCCTGAGCTCACCCCTTGCAAGGGCAGGCTTCAGGATATTGGATGCATCCATTGCACCGGAGGACTTGCCGGCGCCGACAAGAGTGTGTATCTCGTCGATGAACAGGATTATTGCGCCCTGGCTGTCAACTACTTCCTTTACGACTCCCTTGAGCCGCTCCTCGAACTCTCCCTGATATTTGGCTCCCGCAATGAGAGCACCCATGTCGAGCGAATAGACCAGCTTGTCCTTCAGATTTTCAGGAACTGCCCCGTCGATTATCTTCTGCGCAAGGCCTTCGGCTATGGCCGTCTTGCCCACACCTGGTTCTCCCACGAGAATCGGATTATTCTTGGTTCGCCTGCTCAGGATCTGCAGCACGCGGCGTATCTCGTCGTCCCTTCCGATTACCGGATCAAGCTTTCCGTTTGCCGCCATCTCATTGAGATTGACGGCGAACCTGTTCAGGAATTCGAATTTTCCTGCGGTTCCATTGTTCTGCATATTGTTTCCCATAATCTGTTTACTATATTATTTTCCGGAGCCTATAGAACGACTTTGAGCCGCCTGCTCCGAAGAACAGACGGCTTGAATCCAAATTATATTCCGATTAGGGTATGCTGACAATTTGTCAGTCCCTGTAATGATCCGGCTTATTCAGCAGATTCTGCAGGGGCTGCAGGAGCTTCCTGCTGTACAGGAGCAGAAGGGAATGCCGGCTGCTCTGTCGCTGTGCTCTCGATCTGGTTGGTGATGTCCACCTGGGTTCCTTTCGTGCCTGTGGTGAATGATGATACCACAGAAACGACGAGGATGAAGGCCACGAGCCCCCAAGTCACTTTTTCAAGCATGTTGGCTGTCTGCCTTACACCGAAAGTCTGGTTGCCGGCTACAAAATTGCTGGCCATGCTGTCACCCTTTCCGTTCTGGAGCAGGACAACGAGCGTCAGCAGGATGCTGGCGATAACGATTGCTACAACAAGTACAGAAAAAAATATACTGCTCATAATGTCTGATTATTTATCAGTTTGTCCAATTTTTCAATAAGGGATGCAAAGTAAGCACTTTTTTCCGGAAATGCCAAAATTAGTTTGCTATAAATGCGTTTTGACTGCTCGAAATAGCCCTGTTCCGCATAAATTCCGGCCAAAGTCTCCGTGCAGAACTCAAGACTGAGATTTTCCTCCTGAATTTCCGCAGGATTTTTCTTTTTCTGCGGGATCCGGAGCACGAAATTGTCCTCCTCCCTCTTCACCTTCTCATATTCGTCGGCCGAGAAGAAATCCCCTCCGGCGGCCCGGACCGGCCTTGCCGACGGCGCGGATACAGTCTCCTGCGGTTTCTGTTCCCCTATGTATGAACGGACAAGGGCTTCGAGTCCGGCATCGGAATAGTCCCTGTCCACTCCTGACCTGGCTATGCCGGAGATTATGCTCCTGTCCACCACATACATTGCCTGGTCGGCATATTGCGCCCTGCCCCAGGACTCGCCTCCCATTCCGGCCATCCTGACGCACAACTCCTTGCGGGCCGCCGCGAACCACGGATAGAGGTTCACCACCCCGGCAAGTTCATCCAATGTCAATGTCTTGAGATTGATCGACTTCTGTTCCATGACTGTTCTACCAATTGGCTACCGTGGCATTGAAAATATCCTCGCAGAGCTTCTCGATGATTTCTTCGCACAATGTCGCTTCGACCGCGTCGAGGGACTGGGTGGAATCATAATCCGAATATGCCGAGAATGACTTGTCCGGGAAATCGTCCTCAGGATGTTTCCTGTTGGTGAACGATATCTTTATCGTGACCGTGAGACGGTTCTGGGATGCCACCTCCTCGGCCGTGACCGCCATCGCCCTGACGTCATATCCGGTCACGGTCCCCGTAACCTCGATGTCTCCGTCCATTTCGACCTGCTCAAGACGGGTCATCTTGCGGAACTTGTCCTTGAGCGCCTCGGTCAGGTCATTGCTCAGGGACGGATTGACCCTGAGGGCCTTGTACTCGAAATAATTGATGGTCACGGTCTTGACATCCGGCTGGATGGAAGTCCCGGAGAAGGAATAAATTCCGCAAGAATGCACGAGCAGCGCAGTGACAGCCAATGCCATGGAGGCAGCGGCAGCCGACAATATCTTTCCGAATTTTCCCATATCAGTCATCTGTCTTTCTCTGGTTTCTGTATTCCGGAGGCAACTTGCGGTACAAGGTTCTCTCGGAAATGCCGAGTTCTTCAGCCGCCTTCTTGCGGTTGCCGTTGTGACGGTCGAGGGCCTTGCGGATCATCTCCTCATTGGCCCGTGAAATAGTCACGCCCTCACTTTCCGGCTCTACCTCCATGATGTGCGACGGAGCATTGTCCTCCTGAATGTCCACGTCGTCATTCTCCTTGTTCCAGTCCACCTCAGGCCTGGATACATATCCGTCCTGATGCCCTGAAGGTGGCAATGTCTTGGCCGGAGCCGAATGGGCAGACACCGGGTCTGCCGGACGGAAATTACCGGACGAGATTATTTTCTTGAGATTGCTGACCTCCGCGTTGAGAGCGTAAAGGGCATTGTATATCTCCTGTTTTTCGTCCTGGGTGATGCTGTCCGAACCGTTGCGGTACTTGACAGGCACGGCATTGATATCATCATGTGGCAGATATCTTGACAATGTGTCAGCATTGACTTCGCATTTTCCGGACACGGGCGACAGCCTCTGGCCTTCAAGCGCAGATACCGTCTCCGTGATGTTTTTCAGCTGGCGGACATTTCCCGGCCACCTGTAACTGTTCAGAAGTTCTATGGCATCATGTGTAAGCGTGACCTTGTTCATCCCGTATTTCTCCGAGAAATCCGACGTGAACTTCCTGAACAGCAGATAGATATCCTGTTTTCTCTCACGCAGCGAAGGCATTTTTATCTGAATTGCGTTCAGCCTGTAATACAAGTCCTCCCTGAACTTGCCCCTGGAGACGGCGTAGAGCAGGTCCACATTCGTCGCCGCAATCACCCTGACGTCGGTTTTGCTCACTTTGGAGTCGCCCACACGGATAAATTCCCCGGACTGCAGCACTCGGAGCAGCTTGGCCTGGGAAGGCAGCGGCAGCTCACCTATCTCGTCCAGGAAAAGTGTACCTCCGTCAGCCACTTCGAAATATCCTTTCCTGTCATCTATCGCACCCGTGAAAGACCCTTTGAGATGTCCGAAAAGTTCGGAGTCGATGGTCCCTTCCGGAATGGCCCCGCAGTTCACCGCGAAATATTTCGCATTCCTGCGCCTGCTGTTCTGGTGAATGATTCTCGGTATATTGTCTTTTCCCACTCCGCTCTCCCCTGTCACGAGCACTGTCAGATCCGTAGGAGCAACAGCCTCAGCCATTTCGAGAGCCCGGTTGAGAGCGGGATCATTGCCGATAATATCGTATTTATTCTTCAGTTTCTGTAATTCTTGTGCATCCATACAGGACAAAGTTACGAATTCAGTTTAAATTATGAACTCAAATTGCTGAAAATTGCAAATTTGTTAGTAACTTGGCGCAAAATTTGAGTTATCATTTATATTATATTATTTACTTATCGATTAAATTATGAGAAAGGAAATCAAAACATTGGCAGCAGCAATCCTTGGGCTTGCCGCTGTCGGTTGCGCTTCCCCGGCGAAAATGGCAGAGATGGCAGAGAACGTGACCGTTACCTGCGATCCTGCTCCGCTTGAGGTCGTTGCAGGCAAAATCAACGCAACCGTATCTGTAACCTACCCTGCTGACTATTTCCACCCGAAGGCAATCCTCGAAGTTACTCCTGTCATCGTTTATGACGGAGGCGAGGCAGCTATGGCTCCGCTGATGTACCAGGGAGAGAAAGTCAAGGACAACTACACTGTAGTTTCTTCTGACGGACAGACTGTTACCGAAAGAGTACGTTTCAACTATGCAGAGGGCATGGAGGCTTCCCACCTCGAGCTCCGCGGTATTGTAAGATACAAGGCTAAATCATGGGATCTTCCTGTAAAGAAAGTCGCTGACGGTGCCAACACCACCTATATGCTCGTCAACCTCGACGGCAAGGCAGGTCACGTAGCATACAAGGCTGACAACTATCAGGAGGTCATCCCTCAGACCGCTGAAGGCCAGATTCTTTATACCATCAACTCCGCTGACGTTCGCAGCAGGGAGCTCAAGTCAGAGTCCATCAAGGATTTCCAGGCTGCTCTCGACGAGATCAAGGCCAACGAGAGAAAGACTCTCAAAGGTACTGAGGTCGTAGCTTACGCTTCTCCTGACGGTGGCGAGTCCCTCAATGCAAAGCTCTCCGACAAGCGTTCCAAGAGCGGTGCAAAGGCTTGGACCAAGGTCGTAAAGGGCAAAGAGGTTTCAGATCCTGAGATCAAGAGCGTTGGCCAGGACTGGGAAGGCTTCCAGGAGCTCGTTGCCAAATCCGACATCGAGGACAAGGACCTCATCATCCGCGTTCTCTCCATGTACAGCGATCCTGCTGTCCGCGAGAGCGAGATCAAGAACATGTCTGAGGTTTACACCGTCCTCAAGAAAGAAGTTCTCCCTGAACTCCGCCGTGCAAGATTCATCGCAAACGTAGAGTATCAGAACTACACCGCCGAGGAGCTTCTCCAGCTCGTTGACGAGAACAGCGACGTACTCGACGAGGAGGCTCTCCTCCGTTCCGCTTCTCTCGTTAAGGATCTCGATGCAAAAGAGGCTATCTACAAGAAGGCTATCGACAAATACAACAGCGACCGTGCACAGTTCAACCTCGGCGTGGTTTACCTCAACCAGGGACACCTCAACAAGGCTGAGAAGGCATTCAACAAGGTTGAGACCAAGGATGCTGACCTCGAGAACGCAAAAGGCGTCATCGCTCTCCGCAATGGTGACATCGCAGCTGCCGAGAAGGCATTCATCGCTGCAGGCAACACTGAGAACCAGGCTGTCGTAGACATTCTCAACGGCAAATATGAGAAGGCTGCCGCTGCACTCAAAGGCACCAACTCATTCAATGAGGCTCTCGCTGACGTACTTACAGGCAAGCTCGCTGAGGCTTCAGCTGCTCTCAAGTGCCAGTGCCCTAAGTCCAACTACCTCCGCGCGATCATCGCTGCACGTCAGGGCAAGGCTGCTGACGTAAAGGATTATCTCGCAAAAGCAGGTGAGTGCAAAGCTCTTGCTGCACGTGCAGAGAAGGACATCGAGTTCGCTCAGTACAGATAATTTCACGGCGCATTGACGCCATGGACAAATAATGATGAGGATGATTGAAAAGTCTGACTTTTTGGTCATCCTCTTTTGATTTCCACTCACTTCCTCCATTTGGACTGTCCATGAGATCCATGAGAATAAGAATAGATGATACGGCCGGACGACTTCCGGCAGCGGCAATAGCGGATGATGTGAACCGCCGGCTCGAAAAGAATCCGGTCCTCGTCATCACCGCCCCTCCGGGAGCGGGAAAGTCAACGTTGCTGCCTATCACCATATCCAACGGTCTCCGGGACGAAGGAAAGGTGATTGTGCTGGAACCGAGGAGAATAGCGGCCGTGCAGATTGCCGGGAGGATGGCCGAGATTGCCGGTGAGCCAGTCGGAGACAGCATCGGATACCGGATACGTTTCGAGAACAGGGTTTCTGCCTCTACACGGATAGAAGTCTTGACGGAGGGCATTCTTACAAGAAGACTCGTATCCGATCCGGCATTGGAGGGAGTTTCCGTCGTGATTTTCGATGAGTTCCATGAAAGAAGCCTGGTGTCGGACGAGGCTCTTGCTCTCGTCAGGGAAGCGAGGGATATTCTGCGCCCGGACCTGAAGATTGTCATAATGTCCGCGACAATCGACACTGATGCACTATGCGATGCTCTCGGGGCAGATGCAATTTGCAGCGAAGGCAGGATGTTTCCTGTCGAGATTATCAATTCGAAGGAAGATATTGACATCCGGGAATGTGCCGGAGAGGTAGCCCGCTGCATCAGCCGGGCACACAGGGAACGGGAAGGGGACATTCTGGCATTTCTCCCGGGAGAAGCTGAAATACGACGTTGCGCGGAACTGCTCGGCGACAGTCTCGGAGAGACCTATATATGTCCTCTTTATGGGATGTTATCCCAGAAGGAGCAGAGGAAAGCCATTGCCCCGAGCCGTGAGGGAGAACGTAAAGTAGTGATTGCCACTCCGATAGCGGAAACCTCCCTGACCATAGAGGGAGTTCGTACTGTGGTGGATTCCGGGCTGTGCAGGAAAATGGTGTTCGACATGCAGAACGGGTTGAGTCGTCTCGAAACGGTACGCATAAGCATGGACATGGCTATGCAGAGGAGCGGACGTGCCGGCCGCGTGGCTCCGGGAACATGTTACAGGCTATGGAGCAAGGGTACCGAGAGGATGATGAAAGCGTGCAGAATCCCTGAAATACTCGATGCGGACCTTGCAGCCACGGTTCTTGAGGCAGCCGCCTGGGGAGAAAACGACGTGATGAAACTTCCATGGCTGACTCCTCCTCCTGCAGGAAATGTTTCCCGGGCATCAGGCCTGCTGAAAGTGTTGGGTGCATTGGATGAAGGAGGTCGGATTACGGAGTTGGGACGCAGGATTGCTTCCCTTCCATGTCACCCGAGAATTGCCAGGATGCTTCTTGCGGCGGATGCTCCCGAGGCACGTGCTCTCGGAACGGACATAGCTGCCATTCTGGAGGAAAGAGACCCGATGGCTCGGGAGAGCAGCACGGATATCTGTTTGAGAATAAGCGAATTGAGAAGGCTGAGAAGAAACGGCATCCAGGACCGGGGATGGAACCGCATCATAAGAAATGCACAGCAATACCGGCGGTTAGTAAAATGCGCCGAAGACAATACTGAGCCTGGCCAATACCTTGCCGGAGCCCTTATTGCTGCAGCATATCCTGAAAGAGTGGCGAAATCCCGAGACAATTGCGGGCATTTCCAACTGGCATGCGGAGATATGGCCGGTGTTGAGATGAACGACGGAATGTCTTCGCACGAATGGATTGCCGTGGCTATGATGAATGCCGGCAAAGACAATGCGGGAAGGATATTTCTCGCGGCTCCTCTCAATCCGGAGGACATATCTTATATGATCCGGACCAGGGACAATGTCACATGGGACAGCCGTACAGGAAGTGTGACTGCCAGACTGGAAACCCGTATAGGATGCCTGACAGTGGACTCCAGGCCGTTGGGAGGAGACGTGCGGGACCGGATTGTACGGGCAATATGCGAGGCTGCACCGAAAGAGGGAACCAGCATGTTCGATTTCACGGACGGGGTCAGGAATCTCCTGCGGCGCATTGCTCTTGTCTCGACATGGCATCCGGAACTGGAGCTGCCGGACCTTTCGACAGAGTCTGTCCTGGAAAGGGCCGGGGAATGGCTCCCGGGATATATAGGGAAGGCCTCGACTGCAGCCGAATTGAAAAAGATAGATATGTGTGATGTCATCTGGGGAATGCTCGGCTATGACCTGCAGCAGGCCGTGAACCGCATTGCCCCATCTCATCTGGAAGTTCCGACAGGCAGCCGCATCAAGGTCGAATACAGGCAGGGAACAGACATTCCTGCAATCAGAGTACGTCTTCAGGAGTGCTTCGGGATGACTGACACTCCGCGTATTGACGGAGGCCGTGTACCGGTGCTGATGGATCTGCTGTCCCCGGGATACAAGAGCGTACAGCTTACAAGTGACCTTAAGAGTTTCTGGGACAATACCTATTTCGAGGTCAGGAAAGAGCTGAGGAGACGGTATCCGAAACACTCATGGCCGGACAATCCCTTGGAAGCGGAAGCTGTCCGTGGTGTAAGGCGGAAAGAGAAGTGATTCCGGTCATTGCCGGGCAATGGCAGATTACCGCTCGTCCCGGAAGACCAGGGAATCTATTCTTGAGCCCATGTAAGCCTTCAAGTCCGTCCATCGGTACAGATTACCTTCCACGCGTTCAAGGTCGCCCACAGAGGCATTTTGGCCATTCAGGAGGACATTCACAAGAATCTCGCGAGATGATGATTTGCGTGCCGGACGATAGAATACCCACTGGATGTTGCCGGCCATCGGGGAGCAGAATGTCCGGAACTGCTGCACGAGGTTGTCAGGGTTCTCGGGTATGCGCCCGAAGCCGTCAATGTCGGCAATCATCAGAAGTGTCATGAGGCAGTGGTCGTGTCCGAATCTCAGGTCTGTACCAGGCACGCCCGATGCAATCCTTTCTTCCGCTTTCGCCATCATGTCGTCGAAAATCGCCGAGCAAGAAGTCCGGTAACGATAATACTCGTCGAAGCGCATATAACTGTCAACCTCCCACATTTGCACGAACTCCCCAGGAGTGAATATGTCCGAGAAATCCGCCTTGACATCCGGCGTCAGGCTGTTCATGCCTGACACAAGCATATACAGATGGTCCATTGTCTTGAAATGGGAATGCTCCCCGAGAGCGGCGAGAGGATCATGGAAAATACGTCCGAGAACGTCCATATATCCCGGGAAGCGGCGTTTCAAGAACTCTTCAGGGGTCTCTTCATAAGGCATCTTGATTTCCGGGCCCTTGTACCGGAAAGGATTCTTGCCCATGTTCGGCGCAGTCGGCTGCAAGAGCGACGAGAACACCTTCCTGCCTGCCGAAATGACGCCCGCTGCGGGCGAGCCGCTTGACCCGCAGGAATATAAAGACGCCCTGTACGCTGTTTTCAAGGA
>SFNZ01000021.1 GCA_004552615.1 Bacteroidales bacterium
TGCCTGGACCATACCTATCACGGTACCGAGGAATCCGATCATAGGGGCTCCTCCGGAAATGGTTGCAAGGATAGGCAGGCCTTTCTCAAGCCTTGCCACTTCGCTGTTTCCGGTATTTTCGATGGCGGTCTGGATGTCGGAAAGAGGCCTTCCGATTCTGGAGATGCCTTTCTCGACCAGCCTTGCCACAGGCGAGTCATATCTCTCGCAGAGACTTACGGCGGACTTGAGCTTGCCTTCATGGATATAATCCCTGATGTCTCTCATGAAATTGTCGTCAATTTTGCCGGCCTGGTGAATCATCCACCATTTCTTGCCGAAAATGTAAATCGCAATGAACGAGAGGATGAGGAGTACGAGCATGAGCCAGCCTCCCTTGACGGCCATGTCAAGGAGCTTCATCTGCTCTTCGTGAGGAATAACCGTTGCGGCTGCCTGTGCTGCCAGGTCCGCAGAATCGAGTCCGGCCTGTAAAAGATAGAACAACATAATAAATATCAATAACTTTTAATTTTCCAAAATGCAAATTTAGTCAAAAATCACGATTTTCGAAAAAAATCTACCCTTTCGAGGAACAAAGCATGTCCCGGTACTGATTGCCCTGCGTCCGACCTCTTGCCTCCGGAGATTAGCTCTCCAGTCCATTCCGGGGATTTCTTCCCCCTTCCTATCTCCAGCATTGTCCCGACTATGGCCCTGACCATGTTCCTGAGAAATCTGTCGGCGCTGATGCTGAATACCAGATAGTCGTTCTCACCTGCCGGATAGCCCATCATCCGGACATGGTCGGGACTGTAGCTTTCCCATCCTGCGCTATAGACCGTGCAGACGGATGTCTTGTTGTTACCGCCGGTTTTCTCGAAACAGCTGAAATCGTGGGTGCCGAGAAGATGTGCGCAGGCTCTGTTCATGGCTTCCACATCGAGCGGAAACGTGTACAGATATGACCTTGATGCGATGAACGGATCTTTCTTCCTGTGAAGGAAATACTTGTAGCTCCTCGCAGTCGCGTCGAACCTCGAGTGGAAGTTCTCATCGGCCGGCGAGACCTCGTGGGCCACGATTCCGGAGGGCAGGATGGCATTTAATTTGTAGCAAAAATGCGCGGCCTCGGACTCTGATAGAGGGCGCGCGTCAAAATGCGCGATGTAGTTCACGGCATTCACTTTCGTGTCGGTCCGTCCTGCACCGGTGACTGTGATCTCCCCGTTCAGGAGAGTCGAAAGAGATTTCTGGAGACAATCCTGGATTGAGGGTGCGCTGCTCTGCACCTGCCATCCGCAGAATGCGTCGCCGTTATATGATAGTCGTATGAGGTATCTCATTGCTGACGAGTTGATGATTTGACCGCAAAGATAATGAAATTAAAATGATATGATAATGGACAGTGTGAATATCAAAGAACTGAATGAGCGCATTCAGAAAGAAAGTGCTTTCGTGGACTTGCTCTCCCTCGAGATGGGCAAGGTGATTGTGGGTCAGAAACAGCTGGTGGAGAACCTTCTCATAGGTCTCCTCGCGAATGGACATATCCTCCTCGAAGGCGTTCCTGGACTTGCCAAGACATTGGCTATCAATACCCTTTCCCAGGCTGTAAGCGCGAAGTTCAGCAGAATCCAGTTTACTCCGGACCTTCTGCCAGCCGATGTGATAGGAACATTGATTTATTCCCAGAAGAACGAGAGGTTCGAGGTGCACAAGGGCCCAATCTTCGCAAATTTCGTGCTTGCCGACGAGATCAACAGGTCTCCGGCCAAGGTGCAGTCAGCTCTGCTCGAGGCCATGCAGGAGCGCCAGGTCACCATAGGTGAGGAGACTTTCAAGCTTCCTGAGCCGTTCCTTGTGATGGCTACCCAGAACCCTATCGAGCAGGAAGGCACGTATCCGCTTCCTGAGGCCCAGGTGGACAGGTTCATGCTCAAGGTGGTGGTATCATATCCGAAGAAGGAAGAGGAGCGCCAAATCATCCGCATGAACAATTCCGGGGAATTCCCGAAGGCACAGCCTGTGGTATCCCCTGAGGATATCGTCAGGGCCCGCCAGGTGGTCAGGGACGTGTATATGGACGAGAAAATCGAAAGATACATCGTGGACATAGTTTATGCGACGAGGACTCCGGAGGACTACAATCTCAAGTCTCTCTCAGGTCTCATATCATACGGGGCATCCCCTCGTGCAAGCATTTCCCTCTCAATGGCAGCCAAGGCCTATGCATTCATCAAGCGCAGGGGCTATGTCATTCCCGAGGACGTCCGCGCGGTATGCAACGAAGTGCTCCGTCACCGTATTGGCCTGACTTATGAGGCTGAGGCGGAGAATGTTACGACGGAAAATATCATCTCACAGGTTCTGAACGCGGTTATCGTGCCGTAGTCCGGCGCCTGTTAATATTGCGTCGACATGGATTCGAACACCAGTGCAGCAGACCTTCTGAAAAAGGTCCGGAAAATAGAAATCAAGACCAAGGCGCTTTCCCATCAGATATTCGCCGGGGAGTATCATTCCGCATTCAAGGGACGCGGAATGGCCTTCAGCGAGGTCAGGGAGTACCAGTACGGGGATGACGTGCGCAACATGGACTGGAATGTTACGGCGCGTCTCCGCTCTCCGTATGTCAAGGTCTTCGAGGAGGAGAGGGAGATGACGGTCATGCTGCTGATAGATATAAGCCGTTCCGGTTTCTTCGGGACCGCGGGGAGCACGAAAAGGGATCTCATAGCGGAAATCGCGGCTGTCCTGTCTTTCTCCGCCATCATCAACAATGACAAAGTCGGGGCCCTGTTTTTCAGCGACCGGGTGGAGGAGTTCATTCCTCCGCGCAAAGGCCGCGGCCATCTGCTGCATATAATCAGGGAGATAATCGGTCTCCAGCCGAAGTCCCCAGGTACGGACATAGGGGAGGCTCTGCGTTTCCTTACCAATGCAATCAAGCAGAAATGTACGGCTTTCGTGCTTTCTGACATGATGGATGCGGAACCGGACGGTTCCCCGAGGTATGAGGATGCCCTCAAGGTGGCTGTCAACCGTCACGACATATCGGTGATCAAGGTTTTCGACGGCAGGGAACGTACCATTCCTGATGTTGGTCTTGTGCATGTGAAGGACTCCGAGACGGGAAAGTCTGCATGGGTCAATACATCCAGCGCGAAAGTCCGCAGGGCGTATTCGGAATCGGTGCAGGCCGCCGATGCCGCCGCCCTCAAGCTGTTCCGGAGATATCAGGTGGACAATGTGGAGATAGCCACGGGCTCCGACTATGTGAAGGGACTTATGGCATTTTTCGGAAGGAGGTGAGTATGAAGGGTTTAATCAAGACAATTTCGGCAGCTGCAGTCGTGCTGGCCGTTACGCTTACGGCAGGAGCGGTGCCGGGAAGGAAGGATGCTGGGGAAGCTTTCCTGAGGCAGATCCGGGAAAGGGACTCGGTCCTGATTGCCGACCAGCTGGTTTACGGGTTCCGGATAGACGGGCTGCCTGAAGGGGCGGGGCTGTCCCTGCCGGACTGTTCGAAAATGTTCCCGGACAGCATCATGGTCCTCTCGGACTGGAGGCTGGATACGCTCAAGGTCAGGAAGAAGCAGGGCACAGCCGATATTTCCGGGTCGGTGGTGATTACATCTTTCGAAGAAGGGGAATACAGGCTTCCGGACCTGGCCGTCGTCAGGGAACTTCCGGGAGGTGATTCCGATACTCTGGTATTCAAGGGCGCGACCCTCGATGTCAGGACAATGCCTGTGGATACCGCCACGTTCGTGCCTCATGACATAAAGGGACAGATACGTTATCCTCTTACATTTGCGGAGATCCTGCCGTATCTTGCTGCATTGCATCTTGCCGCACTCATTGTTGTTCTCGTCTGGGCCGTGATTTCGGTCAGGCGGAAGAAGAGGACAGGTGCCACGGGAACTGCACAGGAACCGCCTTATATCGTGGCTCTCAGGGGATTGGACAAGTTCCGCGGGAACAGGTACTGGGCTCCGGACAAGCAGAAATTCTTCTACAGCGGGGTCACTGACGTGCTCAGGGAATATATTTCGTCCCGTTTCGGGGTAGGTGCGATGGAAATGACCACTGCGGAGATTTTCGACGGGCTGAAGGACAAGGATATCGAGCCAGCCCTCAGGGACGAGGCCCTGGAACTGTTCAGGACGTCGGATCTGGTGAAGTTCGCGAAGATGACAGTATCGGACGAGGAAAACATGAAGGCCGTTCCGGCTGCCGTGCGTTTCGTGACGGCTACATGGAAGACAGAAGAAGAAAAGGAGGAAGGAAATGTTCTTTGAGTATCCTGAATTGTTGTGGCTGCTTGCAGTGCCCGTTCTCCTCGTGCTCCATTATATCTATATCGAGCTTGCGGGGCGCCGTCCTCATCTGCGCGTTTCGTCCATAGGGCCCTGGAAGGCCGGAGGGAATTCCGTGTACGGGGTTATCCGTCATATTCCCATGGTACTCAGGACAATCGCCCTTGTGATGATGGTCATCGCGATTGCGCGTCCGCGTTCGTCCACGCAGATGGAGAAGATTGACACCGAGGGAATCGACATTGTCCTGGCGATGGACGTGTCCACCAGTATGCTCGCGAGGGATTTCACCCCCGACAGGATAAGTGCCGCCAAGGACATTGCCATAGAATTCATCGCGCAGAGGCCTTCCGACCGTATCGGAATCGTGGTATTCGCAGGCGAAAGCTATACGCAGTGCCCGCTTACGACCGACAGGGCGACATTGATAAATCTCATGAAGGAGGTCGAGACCGGAGTCATAGATGACGGTACGGCCATCGGAAACGGACTTGCCACCGCCGTGGCGAGGATGCAGGGCTCCGATGCGAAGAGCCGGGTGGTGATTCTCCTGACCGACGGTGTGAACAATAGTGGTGAAATCACTCCGCAGAATGCGGCTGACATTGCCATGACATACGGGGTGAGGGTCTATACTATCGGAGTGGGAGCCAACGGTACGGCTCCGTATCCGGTCATCACGCCATGGGGTGTGGAGATGAAGAATGTCGAGGTCGAGATTGACGAGGACCTGCTCAGGAACATCGCCGAGATTACTGGAGGCCGTTATTTCCGTGCTACGGACAATACCAAGCTCTCCGAGATTTACAGCGAAATCAACAAGATGGAGAAGGCCCGCACGACAATCGACAGCTTCCCTGTTTATAAGGAATTGTATTACAAATACGGACTGGTGGCTCTGCTCTGTCTCGTGGCAGAAGCTCTGCTGAGCCTTTTCGTCCTTCGCAGGCTTCCGTAGAAAAAGGAGAATGTCATGATATATTTTGCTCAGGCCAGATTTCTTGTGTTATTACTCGCAGTACCGCTGATACCGGTGCTTTACGGGATAATGCGCTATCTCAGGAATAAGCGTCTGCTCCGTTTCGGTGACGGGGAGCTGGTGGCGAGGCTGATGCCGTCATGGTCGGGAACCAAGGGATGGGTGAGGACGATATTGTTCACACTCGCATTCATGTTTTTCGTGATTGGCATGGCCAGGCCTCAGATAGGTGCGAAGCTCAAGGAGCACCAGAGCAGGGGAGCGGAGGTGATGATTGCACTGGACGTTTCCAACTCGATGCTTGCCCGGGATTATTCCCCTAACCGTCTCGACAGGGCCAAGCTTGCGATTTCCAGGCTGGTGGACAAGCTCGACGGGGACAGGATCGGACTTGTGCTGTTTGCCGGGACATCTTTCGTACAGCTTCCGATCACCACTGACTATGTGTCTGCCAAGATGTTCCTGAACAGCATTTCCACTTCGTCAATCCCGGTCCAGGGAACGGCAATCGGGGAGGCTGTGAACACATGTATCCGCAGTTTCAGCGCCCAGAGCGAGAAAAGCAGGGCGATTGTGGTCATAACCGACGGGGAGAACCATGAGGACGACCCGGTTGAGGCTGCGAGACAGGCTGCGGAGATGGGTATTTCGGTATATACCATAGGTGTCGGATCCCTTGAGGGACAGCCGATTCCGGTGAACGGGGAATTGCTCAGGGACCAGGACGGCAACATTGTCGTCACCAAGCTCGACGAGAACACTCTGCGGGAGGTGGCAAAGGCGGGTAACGGTCTGTATGTCCGTGCCGGAAACGAGGAGTTCGGACTGAATCCGGTCATATCCGAGATACGCAAGCTGGAGGACGAGGCGTTCAATTCAGTGGTCTTCGAGGAATATGACGAACAGTATATGTATTTCTTCGGTATTGCATTCGTCCTGCTCGTGATCCAGATGCTTGTCGGTGAGCGCAGGATGTTCAGGCATTTGTTTGACAGATAAAGAATCGGATTTTGATATGAAGAAAGTTCTGCATATATTGGCGGCGTTTCTGCTTTTCACCGTGACGGCTCAGGCCCAGGTGGACAGGAAGGATGTCCGTGCCGGCAACCGCCAGTTCCGCAAGGAGAATTACAAGGAAGCCGACATATCATACAGGAAGGCACTTGTGAAGGATTCGCTTTCGGTGGCGGGCAATTACAATCTTGCTTCCGTCCTCTACAGGCAGGAGCAGTATGACGAGGCCGGCAAGACGATGGACCGTTTGAAGGATATTGCACCGGGACATCCGCAAGGGGCTGACTGTTACTTCAATGCGGGCGACATTGCGCTTGCGAGGAAGGACTACGGGGCTGCGGTGGAGGCTTTCATGAAGTCCCTGATCCTGAATCCGGACGACCTGCAGGCCAAGGAGAACTACATCTATGCGAAGAAGATGTTGCAGGACCAGCAGCAGAACGGAGGCGGCCAGGGAGGCCGGGATGACCAGTCCGGAGGTGACAATGAAAACGACGGCCAGGGCAATGATGACAATCAGGACCAGTCCGGAAATGACAATCAGGACAATAATGACAACCAGGACGGCAATGACGGGAACAATGACAGGAATCAGGACGACAGCCGTCAGGGACAGGCACAGGAGCAGCCTGTGAATATCTCCCCCCAGCAGGCCCAGCAGATGCTCAAGGCAATCCAGGCCAAGGAGAAAGCTACTCAGGAAAAAGTGAACAGGGAGAAGGCTGAAAACTTGAAATCAAGACAGAAGGAGAAGAACTGGTAATATGGACAGCAAGATTTTTCAAGGGAAATTGACAGGTGCATGCAGGGCCGTTGCAGTGCTCGCCGCAGCAGTAATGACATGGTTTTCTGCGGCTGCGCAGACCTCCATCAAGGTGGATGCACCCAATATGGTAGGGGCGGACGAGCAGTTCAATGTGACATTCATCATAGAGGGGGAGGACAGGCCGTCCTCATTCAGCTGGGACAAGGGTGATGATTTCAAGCTCATCTGGGGCCCGCAGCAGGGCTCTTCCACGAGCCTGACCATAACGAACGGCAAACGTGTAAAGACCTCCCAGTTCACCTACAGCTATATTGTCAAGCCTGTCAGGACAGGGAAATGCACCATCCCTCCCGCAGTCGCGAAAATCAAGAATTCAGAGATAACATCCCAGTCCGTGACCGTGGACGTGCTCGATTCCGGATCCTCTTCATCCGGTCAGCAGGCGGGTTCTTCACAGGGCTCGCAGGCGAAGAAGGCCGTAGGGGACATTTCTTCAGATGACCTGTACCTGAAACTATCGCTGAGCCGTTCCAACGTAGTCTTGGGAGAGCCTGTCACCGCCGAGCTGAAACTCTACCAGAGAGTGGACATAGCCGGTTTTGAGGGGGCCAAGTTTCCTTCTTTCAACGGGTTCTGGAGTCAGGAGACCGCTGCTCCGTCAAATATTGAGTTCCACAGGGAGGAAGTAGGCGGACAGATCTACAATGCCGCCCTCCTCAGGAGATATGTGCTGATTCCGCAGCAGGCCGGCAAACTCACCATCGAACCGGCCGAGCTGATGTGCCTGGTGAATGTCAGGACGTCTTCCAGGACATCCAACAGCATTTTCGACAGTTTCTTCGATGACGGTTACAAGACCGTAAGGCAGCGTATCTATTCCAAGGCCCTCACAGTGGATGTGAAGCCGCTTCCTTCAGGTGCTCCTGCTGATTTCGGCGGAGGAGTGGGCAGCTTCAAGATTTCCGCGAGGCTTTCCAAGGATCAGCTGAAGACTCACGAGGCGACCTCGCTCATCGTGACGCTCTCCGGAACGGGGAATGTATCCCTCCTCGAGGCTCCTAAGCTCAATTTCCCTCCTGACCTGGAGGTATATGACACCAAGATTACCGAGAATACGGACAAATCCACCGGCGGCACGACTGGAAGCAAGGTTTTCGAATATCCTTTCATCCCGCGCAGCCACGGGGATTTCACCATAGGTCCGGTGAACTATTCATATTATGATGTCAATTCGGGCAAATATGTGACTATCAGTGCCGGGAATGTGGACTTCACAGTGGAGAAAGGCAATGCCGCGGACGCTCCGGCAGTGTCCGGAACATCGTCCGTTGCAGCCCCGGACAGGAAAGGAGTGAAGAATCTCGGGGAGGATATACGTTTCATCGTCAGGGACGCTCCGGATTTCTCGTTCAGGAAGGTTTTCCTTGTGGACAGGTGGTATTTCTGGGGTATTGCAGTATTGCTGGTGCTTGCTGCAACCGGAATCCTGTTCGTGTTCAAGGGAATCGAGGCAAGGCGTGCTGACGTCGCAGGGACGAGGAACCGAAGGGCTACGAAGATGGCTCTTGCACGCCTGAAGACTGCCCAGGGATATCTTAAGGAGAACCTCTATGCCGCTTTCTATGAGGAGCTTCACAAGGCTCTGCTGGGATATATTTCCGACAAGCTCAATATCGGCATGGAGAATCTCAACAAGGACAATATTGCAGCCCGTCTTGCAGAAGGCGGAGTCGGGAGCGGCCTCGTGGAGGAACTGACCGGGCTTCTTGACGCCTGCGAGTTTGCCCGCTATTCCCCGGATTCGGGCAGCGAAGCCATGACCGTACATTACAATCAGGCCGTGAAAGTCATATCATCCATAGATTCCATCATGAAATCGCACAAGAAATCTCCTTCTGCCGCAGGGACGGCCCTGTCCGTGCTTCTGCTCATGGCCATGCCTTCAGTGTCGGAGGCGGCGAATGACAGTTATCTGGATTCTCTCTGGAACAGAGGCGTGGAGACCTACGGCGCAGGTCAGTGGCAGGAATCCATAGATGCCTGGGAATCAGCTCTAAATGCCGGTGTGGAGAATCCGGAACTGTATTACAATCTCGGTAACGCCTACTTCAAGACTTCCGAAAATGCCAGGGCGATATTGAATTACGAGAGGGCCCTGAAACTCGACCCGTCTTTCTCTGATGCAAGATTCAACCTGGAACTGGCCTCCTCCCTGGTCCAGGACAAAATAGACGCGGTTCCGGAATTCGTGCTCAAGAGCTGGGCAAGGAAACTGTGCTATGTCATGAATTCAGATGCATGGGCCGTGATTTCAATATTGTTCCTTGCAGTTTTCCTCGGACTTTTAATCCTATTTGCGAGGGGTGCGACTCCGGGGCTCAGAAGGCTTGGCTTCTACGGTGCTATTGTGGTAATTCTCATGGCAGCAGGTAGTTACGGCATGGCCCGCTGGCAGAGGAACATGTATATCAAGGCTGACTATGCCATAGTGATGAGACCTGTTTCGTCCGTGAAGAGCTCTCCTTCCGCGGAGTCTTCCAAGGACCTGTTCGTCCTGCACGAGGGAACCAAGGTCAGCATCCTGGACTCTGTAGGGAAATGGTACAATATCTCTCTTTCCGACGGAAGGCAGGGATGGATACCGGAATCGGACATCGAGATTATTTGAGTATATTGATATTTTCTATGAAACCTGGAATAATGTTGTCCGCCGCCATGTGCTTGTTCATGGCGCGGACTGCTGCGTTTGCTGCGGCTCCTGCCGACAGTTCAATCCGCTTCGCATTCATTACCGACACCCATCTTGCGGAAGGAAGTCATTCGGTAGATGACCTTGCTCTTTGCCTGTGGGACATCAATGCCAATCTCCATCCGGATTTCGTCCTGTTCGGCGGCGACATCACGGATTTCGGGACGGATGAGGAGATCGCGCTCGCGAAAAGCATGATGGACACCCTGAAAGTCCCTTACCATGTGGTTCAGGGCAATCATGACGCCAACTGGTCCGAGAGCGGATGCAATACGTTCAAAAACGTGTTCGGCTATGAGCGTTTCATATTCAGGGCCGGAGGATGGCGTTTCATCGGATGCAACAGCGGGCCTGACATGAGGATGGCCCCGGGCCTGGTGCCGCGGGAGACAATGGAGTGGCTTCGCAGCCTGGACGGGAACGAAAAGAGCATTTTCATAAACCATTATCCGATGGACTCCTCGGTGCTGAACTATTTCGACGTCACGAGAGAACTGAAACGGCTCGACGTGCGCTTCGAGATAGGGGGACATTGGCACAGGAACGTGAAATTCAATTATCAGGGCATCCCGGCCGTGCTCTGCCGCTCGTCGCTTTCCGCGGGATCGGTCCCGGGATATACTGTCGTAAGGCTTGAGGATGACCATATCTCATTCTCCGAGAGGAGGATATACGGGGAGACCCCGGTGGAGTACGCCCCTTGGTACGAGCGGAATCTGGTACCGTGCGAGGACAATGTGCATTATGACTCCGACGGGCTGCCGGACGACTATCCATGGATGAGATATGACGTGAACGGACGATATCCGGAGGTCCGGGAGGTATGGAAGAAGGCGTTCGACGCCAATATTGCTGCAGGATTTGCTGTGAAGGGGGATGCCGCATATTTCCCTCTTGCTTCGGGCGAGATGAAGTCAGTATCCTTGAAGGACGGCTCTGTCAAATGGAGTGCAGCCTTCCCCGGAAAGATATATTCCACCCCTGCCGTTTCCGGCAATCTGCTTGTTTTCGGCTGCTCCGACGGCAATGTGTATGCCCTGAATGCTTCGGACGGTTCCGTGAAATGGAAATACAAGACGGGAAAATCCGTTCTGGCATCACCTCTTATAATGGACGGCAAGGTATATATAGGCGGGTCTGACGGGGCGTTCCGTGCCATCGACCTGAAGACGGGCTCTGCAGTGTGGACATATACCGGAGTCGAAGGACATGCAGTGTCCACCCCTTACGGAGATGAGTCAAGGATAGTGTTCGGCACCTGGGGAAGGAGCCTGTATTCGCTCGATCCGCGTACCGGACGGGAGCAATGGGTATGGCATGTGAAAAAACCGTCGAGGATGTATTCTCCGGCATCCACAGTGCCTCTGTGCGCTGCAGGGCGCATATTCGTCGCAGTGCCTGACAGGAAAGTCTATGCGGTGGATGCTGCCACGGGCAAGGAATTGTTCCGTGTGGACGGTGGGCGTGACGCTATCGGGCTGAGCGGTGACGGCAGCACGGTCTTCTCGAAGGTCATGTTCGGCAGGGCCTATGCATTCCCTGCTTCTGTACCTGCCCCGGCTGCCGGAGGAGAGCTCTCGGATGACCTGAAACTCTGGGAAGTGAGGGACAGTACCGGATATGACATTGCCCCGTCTGCTCTCACGGAGAAGGACGGTGTTCTATACATTCCGACCGACAAGGGCAATATCATAGCCCTGGATTCTTCTGACGGTTCGTTCCTTTGGGCCCATAAATTCTCGGTTGCGCTGGTAAATCCGCTGAAAGTCTTGACAAAAGGCAAAAAAACCTTTATATTAGCATCTGCTATGGACGGCACCGTCACATTGATTGAGTATTGATAACTACCAAAACTAATATTTATGAATATCCTTAGAACATTGACACTCACGGCTTTGCTGGCCGCGATCCCTGTGTCGGCGATTTCATCCGGAAAAAAAGTCATGGAAGACTGGCAGGACCCGGGCGTTTTCGAAATAAACCGTCTTCCGATGCGTGCCACCTTCACCACTGACCAGCAGAAGACATTGTCCCTGAACGGAGAATGGCAGTTCAATCTCTGTGACACGCCTTCTTCCCGCACAAGGGGATTCGAGGCACCGGACTTCGACGATTCCGCATGGGGGACGATTCCTGTTCCGGGAATGTGGGAGCTGAACGGATACGGCGACGTCCTCTATCTGAATGTCGGCTATGCATGGAGAGGACATTTTGACAACAATCCTCCGTTCGTTCCGGAAGAGCGCAATTTCGTGGGCCAGTACCGCAGGACCTTCGACCTTCCTGCTGACTGGACCGGAAAACAGATAGCCCTCTGCATCGGCTCCGCCACATCCAACGTCAGGGTATGGGTGAACGGCAAGGAGGTCGGCTACAGCGAAGACAGCAAACTTGAGGCGAGATTCGACATAACTTCATTCGTGAAGCCGGGCAGGAACAATATTGCCCTGGAAGTGTTCCGCTGGTGTGACGGCACCTATCTCGAGGACCAGGATTTCTGGCGCTTCACTGGTATCGCCCGCGGTGTCTATGTATATACCCGCGAGAAGAAAAGGCTCGAGGATGTGAACATCAAGGCCGACATGAACGGCAACCTCTCCGTTCTCGCGAAGGTTACTCCGGGAATCGTATCTCTTGATTATGAAGTGGTTGCGCCTGACGGAAAATCTGTGGCAACATTCTCCTGCGGAGTCGGAAGGACTGCCGTGAAGGAGAAGGACGGATGCCTTGCGGTAAGCTCCGATGCGAAAGTCGATTCGCCTCTGCTCTGGAGCGCCGAGTCCCCGGACCTCTATACATTGAAAGTCAAGGCTTCCGACAAGACCGGAGTCGTCGAGAGTACTTCCATCGATTTCGGTTTCCGCACCGTGGAAATCAGGAATGTCCAGCTTCTCGTGAACGGAAAGCCTGTCCTCATCAAGGGTACGGACCGCCACGAACTGAATCCTCACAACGGGTATGTGCTCACCGAGGCTGACATGATTCGCGATATCGAAGTGATGAAGCAGCTCAATGTCAATGCGGTACGTACGAGCCACTATCCGAATGACCCGGTATGGTACGCCCTCTGTGACAAATACGGAATCTATGTGGTGGATGAAGCCAACGTGGAGTCCCACGGCATGGGTTACGATGACAAGTCCCTGGCTCACAGGGCTGATTTCAAGGCTGCACATCTCTCGAGAAACAGCAGGATGGTGTTCAGGGACATCAACCATCCTTCGGTAATAATATGGAGTCTCGGAAACGAGGCCGGAAACGGGGACAACTTCAGGGCCTGCTATGACTGGATGAAGGCCTATGACCCTACCAGGCCGGTTCAGTACGAAAGGGCCAAGAAGGAGTACAATACCGATATTTTCTGCCCAATGTACATGTCTCCTGACGCCTGCGTGAGATATCTCGAGAATAATCCTGAGAAGCCTCTCATCCAGTGCGAATATGCCCATGCGATGGGTAACTCTGTCGGCAATTTCAAGGAGTACTGGGACCTCGTGCGCAAATATCCTTCCTACCAGGGAGGTTTCATCTGGGATTTCGAGGACCAGGCGGTATATCATTCCGTTTCTCCTGAGAAATACGGTACGGACCATATTTTCATATTCGGAGGAGACCTGAATGACTACGACCCTTCTGACGGCTCGTTCAACTGCAACGGCTTCGTCACCGCTGACAGGCAGTTCCATCCGTCTGCATACGAAATCAGATACCAGTACCGTTCGATACTCACTTCCCTTGAGGGAAAACAGGAAGGGAAAGTCAGCAATGACGATTCCGAATACCGTGTATCTGTTTACAATGAGAATTTCTTCATCGACCTCTCGAGATACCGCATGGCATGGGACATCGAGGCTGATGGCGTGAAGGTCCTCAGCGGAGTGGTTCCTGATGTCAAGGTTGCACCTGGCGCTACCACTACGGTCGGTCTCGGTGTCGGGGGACGCGAAATACTTGACGCGGCTCGTGCATGCGGCTGCTGCGCAGGCAATAAGGATATCTATCTCAATGTAAGATGGGAACTCAAGATCCGAGACGGACTTCTTCCGGCCGGATTCGAGGTTGCTTACGACCAGATTGCACTTCAGGAGGCCCCTGTTTCCGCATTTGCGGCCAATTCAGCTGCCGTATGCGCCAAGGCCGTGCCTGCATTCGTTGACGGAGAGTCTTCCGCTGCATTCTCAGGCCAATATGCTTCCGATGGTACTGCCGCAAGACATGCCCACACCTGGAAAGTTGTCTTCGACAAGGCTACCGGTGCTCTTTCAAGCTTTGTTAATGACGGCCGTGAAATGCTCTCTGAACCTCTCGTGCCTACATTCTGGAGGGCTCCTGTAGAGAATGACATGGGTGCCGGCCTGCACAAAAGGCTCAAGATGTGGAGAGACCCGGATTTCACTCCTCGCTCTTTCAATGTCAGTGAAGCCGGAGACCATTATACTGTGGAAGTCGCCTTCCGTCCGTTCGGGGACGTCTGCGACCTCGTGATGACATACGATGTTTATTCAGACGGATCTGTGGTATGTTCTGAAAAGATGACAGATGCCGGCGGGCTTGCCAAGGCTCCTGACATGTTCCGTTATGGAATGAGGTTCACGATGCCGGGATGGTATTCGACTCTCGACTATTACGGATACGGTCCGTGGGAGAACTATTGCGACCGTCATTCCGCAGCCCTTGTCGGACGTTATGTGCAGCCTGTTGCCGAGCAGTACCATTACGGCTATCCTCGCACCCAGGAGTCAGGCACGAAGACCGGACTCAAGTGGCTGAGGGTGCTGGACCCTGCTGGAAAGGGCATTGAGGTGACATCCGACATCAGATTCAGCGGATCCGCCCTTCCGTTCAGCCAGGAGGATCTCGACTGTACCCGCATTGACCCTAATCCGAGACCGAATCCTACGAACACCCAGAACGGAATTCCTCGCCATTCCCTCGAACTGCTTCCTCTTGCGCACAATGACAACCGTTCTCTCGGACGTACTTGCGTGAACTTCGAGCTCAAGCAGATGGGCGTGGCCGGAATCGACTCCTGGGGATCTCTCCCTCTGGAACCTTACAGGCTCCATGCCGGTGAAATGGAATTCAGGTTCGTCATCAGGCCTCTGTAGTCCGGATTTTTCCGGTCAGGCGGAAATGCCAGAGGACAATGCCTGCCGTGACGGAGATGTTCAGCGAATGCTTGGTCCCGTACTGAGGAATCTCGAGCACTCCGTCGGAGGCGTCCACCACTTCCTGGCTGACCCCGTCGACCTCGTTTCCGAACACAAGGGCGTATTTCCGTCCGGGTTCCGGGACGAACTCGTCAAGCATGACTGAATCTACAGCCTGCTCCACGCTGAGGACAGTATAACCCTCGGCGTGGAGCTTTTTTATGGCATCTGGCGTTTCCTTGCAATATTCCCAGTCCACGCTGAATTCGGCCCCGAGGGCGGATTTGTGAATCTCGGCGGATGGAGGTGTGGCGCATATCCCGCAGAGGAATATCCTGTCGGCCTTGAAAGAGTCCGCGCTCCTGAATACAGAGCCCACATTGTGGGCGCTACGGATGTTGTCCAGCACTATGACAATGCCGGATTCGGGGAGCATTTTGTATTCCTCGGCAGAGACCCTGTTCAGCTCTATGTTCAATAACTTTCTGTGTTCCATATATTTATGACCTACGGGAGGATAATGTTGGCATATTTTCCCGATGCAACGCGCAAATTTAATTAATCCTGCATAAATAATAAGATGATTTTTTTCAGATTCCTAAACAATAATTGTCGAAAAGTGCTATATTTGTGAGACGATTCACCTGAATCGCATAAACATTTTAGTTATGAAACAGGATCTACAGATTTTCGATCTTATACGAAAAGAGAAGGACAGACAGTCCCAGGGGCTGGAGTTGATCGCATCCGAGAACTATGTCACCGCACAGGTTATGGAGGCAATGGGTTCGATATGCACGAACAAATATGCCGAGGGCTATCCCGGCAAGCGCTATTACGGCGGTTGCGAGGTGGTGGACCAGATAGAGCAGCTTGCCATCGACCGCCTCTGCAAGATTTACGGAGCTGAGTATGCGAATGTCCAGCCACATTCCGGAGCACAGGCAAATCTTGCAGTGGAAATGGCCATTCTCCGTCCTGGAGACACATTCATGGGTCTGGACCTTTCCCAGGGAGGACATCTCACCCACGGTTCGCCGGTCAATGCTTCCGGTATTCTCTACAAGGCTGTGTCCTACGGGCTTGATCCTGAGACAGGCAGGGTGGACTATGACAAGATGGAGCGCCTCGCAAGGGATTGCCGTCCGAAGCTCATCATCGGAGGTGCATCCGCATATTCCCGTGAATGGGACTATGCAAGGATGAGGGCCATCGCGGACGAAGTCGGTGCCATCCTGTGGATAGACATGGCTCATACCGCCGGACTGATTGCGGCAGGCCTTCTCGACAACCCTGTGAAATATGCCCACATCGTGACATCCACCACCCACAAGACCCTGCGCGGACCTCGCGGAGGAGTCATCCTGATGGGCAAGGATTTCGACGACCCTCAGGGCAGGACCACTCCTAAGGGAGAGGTGAAGAAGATGTCCCAGATATTGAATTCCAGCGTGTTCCCTGGAGTGCAGGGCGGCCCGCTCGAGCATGTCATAGCTGCCAAGGCAGTTGCTTTCTACGAGGCCATGCAGCCGGAATACGTTGACTATCAGAAGCAGGTAATCGCCAATGCCCAGGCAATGTGCGCAAGGTTCATGTCCAAGGGCTACAAGGTGGTTTCCGGAGGTACTGACAATCATCTCCTGCTCATCGACCTCCGCACGAGATTCCCTGAGGTTACGGGAAGGCTCGCAGAGACCGAACTCGTGAAGGCGGACATCACAGTGAACAAGAACATGGTTCCGTTCGATTCACGCTCTCCGTTCCAGACATCGGGCATTCGTGTCGGAACACCGGCCGTGACGTCGAGGGGATTCGTGGAGAAAGATATGGAAGACATTGTGGAACTGATAGATACAGTACTTTCTTCAGCATCCGCCCATGTGGGTGCCCTGACTGCGAAAGGCGAGCCTACCGAGCAGCAGAAAGCTGAACTCGCCGAGCACAAGGCAGTGGTCGAGGAAGTGCGGCGGAAAGTCCACATGATGACCAGCGGAAGACCTCTGAACAGGTATTGATTCCGTACATTTGATTGATTTTGCACCGCAGTTCTGAGTTTGGATGCGGTGCAGATTTTTATTTGAGGATTCCTGAATGTAATGACGCGGATGTTATGAAAGGAAAGTACAACGAAGAAAGAAAATATTCTGCCGGGCTCGATATCGCCAGCTATGAGGTGGATTCCCAGTTCAGGCTGAAGCCGGCATCCTTCATGGACATGGCGCAGGAGATAGCATATCTTGCTGCCACCGAGATGGGTTTCGGATATGACGATCTTCAGGAGAAGGGGGTCGTATGGGTTCTTTCAAGGATGAACCTGAAATTCTTGAGATTGCCTCTCTGGCGTGAAAGCGTGGTGCTCACCACATGGCACAAAGGACCCCACGGACCGTTCTTCATCAGGGATTTCAAGATGATTTCAGCAACGGGGGAGGTCCTGGTGCTCGGAACGAGTTCCTGGGTGATGATGGACATAACTTCGAGGAGGCTTTGCCGTGCCGAGGACATGATTCCTGACGATACGTCCTGCAAGGATGACGCGATAGCCGTACCTGCCGGCAAGGTCATGATGCCCAAGGGCATTGAACCTGAGATTGTCGGGACACATGAGGTCCGGTATTCGGATGTGGACATAGTCGGCCATACGAATAATGCCAGATACGTCGTGTGGTCAATGGATACGATTGATTATAACGAACTTAAGAATACTCCTGTCAGGGAACTCACCATCAATTTCAACCACGAGACGAGACCGGGGGAGGCCGTGCAGCTCTGCAAGGCTGTACAAAGGGCTGAAGAACACGCCTCTTATTATATTGACGGAAGGAGCGGGGATAGGCAGGTTTTCTGTGTTAAAATAGACATTTGATACTATGAACGAACTAATTTTCGGAACCGGAATAGCGCATACGATTCTGCTTTTTGCGCTCGTGATTGCTACAGGTATTTATCTCGGAAGATTCAAATTCAAAAGCATTTCC
The DNA here is from genome assembly GCA_004552615.1 of Bacteroidales bacterium. Classification (GTDB taxonomy): domain Bacteria; phylum Bacteroidota; class Bacteroidia; order Bacteroidales; family UBA932; genus Cryptobacteroides. The sequence continues at coordinate 17,938 of SFNZ01000021.1, forward strand.
ATAGGCTCCACATGGATTCTGTTCGTCGGAATCCTGCTGAGCCATTTCGGTTTCAGGGGCGACCCGCACATTCTTGCATTCATGAAGGACTTCGGACTTATCCTGTTCGTGTTCTCCATAGGTCTGCAGGTGGGCCCTGGATTCTTCCATACCTTCAGGAAAGGAGGAGTGACCCTTAACTTGCTGGCTGTCACCATGGTAGTTCTTGCCGTCGTGGTCACTGTCGTCCTGCATTTTGTGACTGGAGAGGACCTCAGGATCATGACCGGCGTGATGTCGGGAGCCGTCACCAATACTCCCGGACTCGGTGCCGCCCAGCAGACCCTTTCCGATGCTATGACAGCCGAAGGGATAGCCCAGCCGCAGGTTTCAGCCGCCTCATCTTCATTGGCCTCGGCCTATGCCGTGGCTTATCCGATAGGTGTCCTCGGCGTCATAATGCTTCTTATTCTGTTCAAGGCGGTCTTCAAGGTAGACCTCGAGAAGGAGAAACAGGCTCTTGATGACGAATCCGCTTCAGGCAACAATGCGATACGTGCCAGCTATGAGGTTTGCAATCCGGCAATTTTCGGCATGACAGTGGGTGCGCTCATCAAGGAGGACGGAGGAAGGTTCGTGATATCACGCATTGATAAAGGAGGGGAAATCCAGACTCCTGGTCCTTCCACATTGCTCGAAGAGGGGGACAGGGTCCTCGTAATTACCTCTCAGCCCCATGAGGAACCGGTCAAGATTCTGTTCGGAAAGGAAGTCTCCATTCCTTTCAGCGACTGGATATCCCATGAGAGTTCTCTCGTGGCAAGAAAGATAACCATCACCAAGTCATCAATGACAGGCAAGAGTCTCCGTACTCTGAATGTAAGGTCTGTCTATGGAGTCACCGTGACCCGCGTCATAAGGGCCGGAGTGGAACTTGTAGCCGGTCCGAACCTTTATCTCCAGATGGGCGACATACTTCTTGTGGTGGGATCCGAGGAGAACATCGACAAGGTGGCCCGGCTGTTCGGAAACAAGGCTTCCCGCCTGAGCCATCCTAATCTCGTGCCTATTTTCTTCGGTATTGTCCTCGGAATCATTTTCGGCTCCATTCCGATTCGTTTCCCGGGCGTTCCGCAGCCTGTGAAACTCGGACTTGCCGGAGGACCTCTCATCGTGGCCATCCTGCTCGGATATTTCGGGCCGAAACTGAAGATAACCACCTACACCACGGCGAGCGCCAATATGATGTTGCGCGAGATAGGAATCTCGTTCTTCCTCGCGGCTGTCGGCCTCGGTGCAGGCGAGAATTTCATAAGTTCCATAGTGAACGGAGGTTACTGGTGGATTCTTTACGGAGCCCTGATCACGATAATACCGATTGTATGCGTGTGCCTGATAGCCCGTCTCGTGTTCAAGCTGAACTTCTATCAGATTTGCGGTCTGGTTACCGGTTCCACGACCAATCCGCCGGTGCTTGCATTTGCTCAGGATGCATACGGAACTGATTATACGTCAGTGAATTATGCTACAGTATATCCACTCTCGATGTTTATGCGCGTCCTTGCGGCGCAATTGCTGATACTATTTACATTATAGCTGTGTTCGATCTGGTCTATCCTCCGGAGCCGGCTCCGGTCCTTCCCGTTCCCACTGCGGACAATCCTTCTTCTGCCATCGTAGTGAAAGGAGAAATGTTCCCCATCATCAGGGAAAACGGAATTGTCTATGCCCAGGCCACCCGTTCATATTGTCACGGGGGCTCTTTCCTGCTGCATCCTGTGGTGCATCTGCATATAATCAACAGGAACAATGAACTTTATCTGCAGAAGCGGTCCATGAAGAAGGACCTGCTTCCGGGAAGATGGGATACTGCGGTAGGGGGACATGTGGACTACGGGGAATATATCTGTGAGGCCCTGCACAGGGAGGCTGCGGAAGAACTCAAGTTCTATGATTTCAACCCGATATCTCTCGGCAATTATGTTTACAGGAGCGACAGTGAGAGGGAAATGGTCAATATCTTCGCAGCCGTCGGTAATTTTTCTCCCCAGCCGGACCTGGATGAGGTAGAGGAAGGCCGCTATTGGCCGATGGAGGAGATTGAGTCCAATATTGGCAAGTCAGTTTTCACTCCGAATTTCGAGAGCGAGTTCAGGAAGATCCGCCGTTCCCTCGAGGCATTGCTATAAAGCAACATGCAAGTATTGAATTTTTACAGATTTTAAATAGCAGATATTCACTTTTTGGCTATATTTGTGTACTATGAGAAAAAGTGCACGGATATTGGCCGTCTATCTCATTTGCGCTGCGGCCCTTCAGCTCGCTTTCGGAGATTTTCCGGTGGCTGCTTTCGCGTTCCCCGTGAATGCGGCAGTACTTTTTGCGGCAGCGGCAGGCTTGTGGGTGCTTTTCAGGGAAAAGCCTTCGTGTGCTCTCTCTTCTTGGCTCATTTCGGGAAATACTAGCATTCTTCTCCTGTCAGCTCTTGCCGTGTCCTGTCTCGTCCTGGGACTTGTACGGCAGAATCCGGCCGGGACAGAATCCTCCCATGGATTTCTCGGGATGCGGAACATTGTCCGCACATGGTGGTTCATCGCCATTGTCATTGCATTGATGGCCAATCTTTTCATGGTCATCATCTCCCGGAAGACGGACCTGCGTTTCCTGCTGAACCACGCCGGTGTCCTGCTCGCCCTTGCCGGTGGTTTTGCAGGAGCATCGGACTCATCTGTCATGCGTGCTGCAGTGTACCGGGACAAGCCTTCCCGCGAGGCCTTCAGGATGGACGGGACCCCTGAGGTGCTCGAATATGAATTGTCAATGAGCGCATTCACGGTGGAGGATGACGCTTCGGGAGGAGTCCGGAATTATATGGCTGACGTGGTGGTGGACGATGTGGAGACCAGGATACGGGTGAACCATCCTTACGGCAGGACGCTTTCGGAGGATATATATTTGGTAAGTTATGACAGGTCGGGAGGCGAACCTCAATATTGCGTGCTCGAAATCGTGCGCCAGCCTTGGAAATATGTCATGTGGACCGGAATAGTCATGATGATGGCAGGAGCCGTGCTGCTATTTGCCCGGGGAGTCAGGAAAAAGGAGGTGATGTCATGAGCTGGAACGTGTTCTGGATATTCGCGCTTGTGTCGGTCCTGCTTTGGCTTGCCGGGTCGTTATGTGCATTGTACGGCAGGAAGCGGCTGTCGGAGATTCTTGTATTTGCAGGCCTGCTCGTGTTCGCAGCATTCATTGCCGGATTCTGGGCCAGTCTCGGCAGGCCTCCTCTCAGGACGAGCGGGGAGACCAGGCTATGGTATTCCTTCTTCATGATGCTCTCGGCCCTGCTGACATATATGCGTTGGGGATACAGGTGGATTCCTGCATTTTCCCTCGTGGTGGCGTCCGTGTTTATCTGCCTGAACATATTCAAGCCGGAGATTCATGACGAGTCCCTGATGCCGGCCCTTCAGAGCTGGTGGTTCGTGCCGCACGTGACCGTATATATGTTCTCGTATTCGGTACTCGGATGTGCTTTCATCATGGCCTGTGCAGGACTTTTCCGGGGAAGCGACATCTTCCTGGAACCGTCCGACACGCTTGTGTACATAGGTACTGCATTCCTGTCGCTCGGAATGCTGAGCGGGGCATTGTGGGCGAAGCAGGCATGGGGCAATTACTGGAACTGGGACCCGAAAGAGACGTGGGCTGCGGTAACATGGTGCATTTACCTGATTTATATACATTTGCGCCTGTCCGGAAAGACAGGGCGGCGCAGGACGAAATGGCTTTATATAGTGCTGATTGCCGGATTTGCGGGATTGCAGATGTGCTGGTGGGGAGTGAATCTGCTGCCTTCTGCCAGGGAGAGCCAGCATGTATATGCCGTGGGAAATAATGTGGAATATAACCAACTCAAATAAAGTTTATATGAGAACATCATCAAAAATTCTGATCGGCGCCGGCGTCATCGTGGTGGGACTCGCCATCGTGTACCGCGCTGTGAACTGCGCTCCCGACAAGACTCAGCCGGAGACTGCGCAGATGCTTCAAGTGATCAGGGACGGAGGATGTATGGACTGCCATTCAGCTGATCCTCATCTGCCGTTCTATGCGAATTTCCCTGTAGCCAAAGGGTTGATAATGAAAGACATCAATGACGGCTACAAGTCATTCGACATCGTTCCGATGGCTACCGCCTTCGAGAACGGGACCGCTCCTTCAGAGGTGGATCTCGCGAAGACAGAGAAAGCCGTTATGGACGGGACAATGCCTCTTGCGAAGTATTATCTCATCCATTGGGGATCTTCCCTGACTTCAGCCAAGAAGACAGCCATGCTGGAAGGCATCAAGTCTGTCCGTGCCTCTTTCTGGCCTAACGAGCTTGCTGCAGCGGAGTTTGCCAACGAGACCATCCGTCCGATTCCGGACAAGGTGGATTATGATCCTGCCAAGGCTGCTCTCGGAAAGGAACTCTACAGCGACACGAGGCTTTCAGGTGACGGGACCATTTCCTGTGCATCATGCCATGCCATCGAGACTGCGGGGGTGGACAATGAGCGCTATTCCGACGGTATCGATGGCCAGCTCGGAGGTGTGAATGCGCCTACCACATTCAATTCTGTTTTCAATTTCGTGCAGTTCTGGGACGGACGTGCAGCTGACCTTGCAGAACAGGCAGCCGGACCTCCTCTCAACCCTGTAGAGATGGGAAGCAAGGATTTCGACGAGATTGCAGCGCGCATAGCAGAGGACAAGGAGTTTACAGGCCGTTTCCTCGCCGTATATCCTGAAGGACTCAGCCAGGCTACCATCACTGACGCGATTGCAGAGTACGAGAAGACCCTTCTCACTCCGAATTCGCCGTTCGACCGTTATCTGAAGGGTGACGCTACGGCTATGACTGCAGAGCAGATCGAAGGTTATGAGATTTTCAAGGAATACAATTGCGCCACCTGCCACTCCGGTGTGAACATGGGAGGTCTTTCCTATGAGCTCATGGGACAGAGGGCCAACTATTTCGAGGACAGGGAACTCACTCTCAAGTCAGGTCTTACCGACGGTGATAACGGCCGCTGGGCCCAGACCGGTGATGAGCGTGACCGCTACCGTTTCAAGACTCCGTCCCTGAGGAACGTGGCCCTGACATGGCCATATTATCATGACGGAAGCGTTGAGACTCTCGAAGAGGCCATCTCCAAGATGTCCACGTTCCAGGTGGGCAGGAAGATGTCCGCAGACAAGGTCGCCAAGGTAAAGACTTTCCTCGACGCCCAGACCGGCGAGCTGACCGTCTTCTGATCACCCCCCCGGGAATTTGAAATAATATCCTGAAATAATTCCGGCCCGGAATGCTCCTATGAGCGTTCCGGGCCGGTTAATATGTACTTTTCAATTTATGGTTCCAACCGTAAAAATTATTGAAAATTTATGGTTGTAACCGTAAAATAACTATCTTTGTCTCATCATCAATGATTAATGAGTTATGGAGCTTGCAGAATTACAACCGTTATATGATAATTATCATAGGAAGATCGCAAAAATCAGTTTGAGATTCAAGCGTTATCTTTATGATCAGATTAATTGGGAGTCCCGCATCATCAGTATAAAAGGAGCACGAGGTGTGGGAAAGACCACAATGCTTCTTCAGCATATTCTGGAGAACTACGAAGATATTGATCGTACACTGTATGTTTCATTGGACGATCTCTGGTTTGCAACCCATAATTTGATTGATCTCGTTGATTGGGCTGACAGGCATGGTATTATGAGGCTATATCTGGATGAGGTTCACCGTTACGAAGGGTGGTCTCTTGTATTGAAAAACATCTATGACAATTATCCCGATATGAGCATTGTATATACCGGAAGTTCACTCTTGGTGATGGACAATGCAAACGTAGATATGTCACGACGCCAGACTTCGTATACGATGCATGGAATGTCATTCCGTGAATATCTCGAAATTGAAGATATTATGCACATTAATCCTGTTTCGATTGATGATTTGTTGCATCGGCACGTAAAAATCGCCAT
>SFNZ01000022.1 GCA_004552615.1 Bacteroidales bacterium
TGTGCGAGCAAAGGCCCGCGCGCATTTTTTTGTATACGCTACCCTTTTCCTAAATCCCTTTCCCCTGGAAAGGGACTTACCCTCGGCCTGAAGGCCTCAAATGCAGTTGTTTCGCTCTGCGAAACTTAAGTCAATAATTTTACGGAACGGGGTCATAGCCCGAGCCACCCCACGGATGGCAGCGGAGCAACCTCCTGACGGTAAGATACATACCTTTGAACGGCCCCCATTTGCGGAACGCCTCCAATGCGTAGGCGGAGCAGGTGGGGGTAAATCTGCATGATGACGGCGTGAACGGGGAAATGCAGAGCTGATAAAACCTGATCAGGAACACGAAAGGAAATATTGAAGCTTTCTTGAGAAAGCCCAATATCCTGTTGCGGCCTTCTGATGATGGATTCTCAGGCATGGTACGCGAGTTTTTTCAGCACGGAAACGACCATTGCCGTAACCTGGTCCTGGTCCAGGACTTCCCTGGTGCTGTATATGAAAAGAATGTCAGTCCCTCCCCATTTATCATCCCCATCACGACGGACAGCCGGCCGGAGAATGTGCTTGTTGAGCCTGTAGGCCTCCCGGATACGTCGCTTCAGGAGATTTCTCCATACGGCCCTCTTGAACAGCCTCTTCGGGACAGTGACAACTATCCTGTTGTACGGCAGAGAGTTACAAGTGCGGTAACAATATTTCAGGACTTTCTCCCGCCCGTAATTGGATGCGGCCAACAAGGCATTGAGGCCGTCTTTCGACGACAGCCTCTCCTCTTTTTTCAAAGTGTACCGCTCATCCACTGCTATATTCTATTACGCGTTATGCGCCGACAGGTACAGTTCCAGGGCCCTCGCCACGGACGGTGCCTCAGGGGTAGGTGCCTGGATCTCGACCGGAAGGCCGGCCTCTTCCATAGCCTTGACAATCTGCTTGCCGAATGTCACGAACTTCACTTTCTCCGGCTTGAAGTCAGGGAAGTTCTCGAAGAGGGACTTGATGTCAGAAGGATTGTAGAACACCACCAGGTCATAATCCTCGATATTCTCGCTTTTAAGGTCCTGTGACACAGACTTAACGAACACGGAAGTGGTGAAATCCAGGCCCTGGGCCTTGAAAAGGCTTGTGAGAGGTTCGACATTGCTTGAATCAGAGGTGGTTATGAGAAATTTCTCTCCCTTGTGCTTCGCACCTATCTGGTCGATGACGGACGAAGGCGTGCCGTTGCCGTAGAAAATCTTGCGCTTGCGGAATACAATGTGCTTCTGAAGGTACATTGCAACCGCCTCGGTGGTGCAGAAATATTTCATCGTCTCCGGAACCTTCACCCTGAGTTCCTCGCAAAGCTGGAAAAACGCATCTATGGTATGCCTGGCGGAGAACACTATTGCAGTGTAATCCAAAACATTGAGTCTCTGCGCCCTGAACTCTCTCGAGGAAAGAGGCTCTATCAGAAAAAAAGGTTTGAAATCTATCTGTACTCCGTACTTCTCCGTCAATGACTCATAGGGAGCCTTGTTCAAGGGCATCTCCTGCGAAATCAGAATCTTCTTAATTGCCATATTCAAGTTCACAAAATCATCATTGAAGCCACCAACAACACTGCTGGCAGTATTTCCACGCTGCAAAGATACAAAAATGCTTGCAATTGTCCAGCATCCGCTGCTATAATCTCCTTCTTTCGGATCAAAAACACCACCCACAAGGCCCCTGTCACATAATAAGATGCCGTGCCGGCAAGCCCTGCATAAGCCGGAAACGAAGCCCTGAGGATAACCAAAAGCGAGAGGAAAGCGGCGGCCATTATGAGGAAATCCCCTCCGGCTCCGTTCGCTGCATTGAGGGAGTCACGGTGAATCTTCCTCGACGGTGTGACTAGAATCAGAATCCAGCGCAATATGAAGAATGCCGTGCATACTCCGAATGTGGCGGCAGTCTTCATCCCGGGACTGAGCCCGTCCATGAACGAAGGGGACAGGACATCGAGGAGGGACAGATAAACTATCATTATCAGGGCTGACGGGAGAATCAGCGCGTCACGGTCCCTGCTGAGCCTCATGTTGTATTCGAGTTCGGCCAGTTTCTTCCATCTGAAGATGCCTCCGGCGAGATACGGGAGCACCGTCACGAAACGCCTCATGTAGAGTACTACCAGGATCGACGCCACCGCTATGCTTATCCAGTTCACAGGCGATGCAGACCAATCGTCCGGCTGCAATGATGGGTTCGCTCCATCCGGGACCTGAATGACAGTGGCCTGTCCAGCCGGTTGGAAAATATCATCTACAGACGGCTCGTATTCCGGAAGAAGGAGTTCCCCGGACACGAAAGCGTCCGCGGCAGGAAGAACCTGCAGCGTGTCCACCGAGTATATTTCCGAAGATACAGGCATTTCAGTTCCCGCGTTTTGCATTGTATCCCATGGAGTTGAGCAGGGCTGTCACCTTGTCGCGCAGGTCTCCCTGGACAGTAATTTCCCCGTCCTTGGCCGTGCCGCCGACCCCGCATTTCACCTTCAGGGTCTTCCCGAGAGCCTTCAGATCCTCGTCACTGCCCTTGAACCCGCTGACGAGGGTGACCTGCTTGCCGGCCCTGCATCTGCGGTCAATAGTCACGACGAGACGCTGCTTCGAAGGCGGAAGTGTCTCCTCCTCAGGTTCCGCTTCCTGTTCGTATTTGAAGTCCGGATTCGTGGAGTACACCACGCCGAGACGTTGTTTCCAGTCGTTCTCCGCCATTTGAAGTCTTATTTTTTGCAAAGATAAGGAAATCTATTTGTATATTTGCTATTTAAAATATCTGGAAAACTAATATGGAGAATAAGAAGTTCAGACTCTGGGACAGGATTGCGGCAGCCGTGGTGTTCGTAATCGCGGCATTCACATACCTGTCCACCATCGAGCCGTCAGCATCTTTCTGGGACTGCGGGGAATTCATCGCATCATCATATAAGCTGGAAGTGGGTCACCCTCCGGGAAACCCTGTGTTCCAGCTCATTGCAAGATTCTTTACCATGTTCACGGACGGCAGCCATGCGGCCATTGCCGTCAATGCCATGAGCGCTATCTGCTCCGCATTGACCATTTTCCTGCTGTACCTGACCATAGTTTTCCTCGCCAAGAGGATGGTATCCAGGGATGAGGAAGGCCGTTACAGCACGGGACAGGCAATCGCTATAATCGGCAGCGCCATGACAGGAGCCCTGGCCTACTGCTTCTCCGACACGTTCTGGTTCTCCGCAGTCGAAGGTGAGGTATATGCGATGTCATCCCTGTTCACCGCACTCGTCGTCTGGGCCATGACCAAATGGTACGAGCAGGCAGACTGCCCGTACGCAAACCGCTGGATTATATTGATTTCCTTCCTGATGGGCCTCTCCATCGGAGTCCATCTGCTGAACCTTCTCGCCATCCCTGTGCTCGTGTTCATGTTCTATTACAGGAAGAGGGAGGACGGACATTATACCTTATGGGAATATGTCAAGATAATGCTGCTGTCCGTGGTGATTCTCGGGCTGCTCGTGTTCATCATCATCCCTTATCTCCCCAAGGTGGCAGCCTACGTGGACCTTTTCTTCGTGAACTCCCTCGGCCTGCCTTACAATTCAGGAGCCGCCTTCTTCATGCTGGCCCTCATTGCAGGATGCTTCTGGGGCGCGTTCAGGACATACAAGAGCGGGAAAGCCGTGTGGAACACCATCATATTGAGTTTCACCACCATCGTCATCGGATTCTCGGTGTTCGCCGTGGTGATAATCCGCTCCAACGTGATGCCTCCGACCAACGAATACCAGCCGGACAATGCATTCACCCTTGTCCGCTACCTGTCGCGTGAACAATATGGTTCGACGCCATTGGTTTACGGACAATATTATGGTGCCCCTTACTCGCTCACCAACGGGAAATACTGGGCTCCGCTCAACGGCAAATACAAGCATGTGGACTCCCCTGTCGACCCTGAATATCATTCTTCGGGCAAGATGCTGTTCCCGAGGATGTGGAACGGCGGGGACCAGAAATACATCAAGTTCTACGAGTCATATACAGGCGGCAAGGGCCGTGTGATACCGGGAGCCGACTACAAGAAACCGTCCTTCTGGGCCAATATGAAATTCTTCTTCGACTTCCAGATGAACTGGATGTACTGGAGATATTTCATGTGGAATTTCGCCGGACGGCAGAATGATATCCACAGCCCGAGCCCGGGAGAGCTGTTCTACGGCAACTGGGAGAGCGGAATCCGGTTCCTTGACAATATGCGTCTCGGAGACCAGAGCAGCGCCCCTGCCATCCTCGCCGAGAACAAGGGGAAGAACCATTATTATCTCCTGCCACTGATTCTCGGAGTCATCGGAATTTTCTTCCAGTTCGAGAGGGACAAGAGAGGATGCTGGCTCACATTCCTGCTTTTCTTCATGACCGGAATCGCCATCGTGATATATCTGAACCAGCCTCCTTATCAGGTGAGGGAGAGGGACTACGCATACGCCGGGTCGTTCTACGCCTTCTGCATCTGGATAGGTCTCGCGGTAATGGGACTCTACGAATGGCTCGGAGGCAAGCTCAAGGAGAAATATCCAGCAGCTACCGCCGGGGCGTTCACTGTCGCATGCCTCTGCGTGCCTGCACTCATGGCTCAGCAGAACTGGGATGACCACGACAGGAGCAACCGCCGCACGGCAGTGGAGATGGCCACCAACTATCTCAATTCAGTAGGGCCTCAGGGTATCCTCATCACCCACGGTGACAATGATACATTCCCTCTCTGGTACGCCCAGGAGGTGGAGGGCATCCGCACCGACGTGCGCATCTGCAACACTTCCCTTCTCGGCACGGACTGGCATATCGGGCAGATGAAATGGGCCTGCAACGAGTCCGCTCCGCTCGACCTGGGAGTGTCTCCGGAGCAATATCTCTACGGAACCAATGATGCCGTATATATCTATGACACAAGGGATCAGGTAATCTCGATAAGCGATGTGATGAAAGTCTTCAAGCATCCTGACGCCAAGCTCATGCTGGAGAGCGGCAAGGCCGTAGACTACATCGTGTCGAGGAAGATAAGCATCCCGGTAAACAAGGAAAACGCCCTGAAATCGGGAATCGTGAGTCCAGAATTTGCGGACCTCATACAGGATGAGATTATCATAGAGATTCCGGCCAAGAAGTCCTATATCACCAAGCAGGAGCTGTTCATGCTAGACCTTCTGTCCAACTATCAGTGGGACAGGCCTATAAACATGCTCAGCCAGGGAGGTGACATCAACATCGGCCTGAAGGACTATCTCATGTACGAGGGATTTTCGAGCAAGCTCGTGCCGTTCAAGAACAGAATCGGAACCATTGACGTGGGTCTCGTGGACGTGGACGGACTGTATGACAAGATGATGAACGTATATTGCTGGGACGCCCTGAAGAGGAAGGACTACGACGTTGACTATCAGAACTATTATACATTCCTCGGAGTACTTCCGCAGAGGGAGCTCTTCGTATCGACTGCCAACGCCCTGCTCAAGGCAGGTGACACTGAAAGGGCACTCAAGGTCCTGGACAAGTGCCAGGAATCGCTGCCTGACGACGTGTGGCCGCTCGAGTCAGTTCCTATCGGGTTCACTACCAACGATTATATGGTAGTGAGCATGATTGGCTGCTATTTCCGCGCAGGTGCTCCGGAGAAGGCGGTGGAGCTCGGGACCAAGCTCGGCAACGACCTGCTGGCCTCGGCTGCATTCTACCTGGAATTCTACGACTACGCATCGCAGGATTTCGAAACCGTCTGCCAGTTCATATACTATCTCGTGGACGAGCTGGAGAAAGGCGGAGACAAGAAGGTCTCCAAGAACCTGCAGGACAGCCTGCTGGCAATGCTGAAAGCCGCGAGCGGCGGTATGGAGCCAGAGGAATAGAGTCACGTAAACCGGACATGACAGTATGAAACATATCAGGAATTTCTGCATCATCGCGCATATCGACCACGGGAAGAGCACACTTGCCGACAGGCTTATCGAGCTGACCCAGACTCTCGGAATCAGGGAGATGGAGAACCAGGTGCTGGACGACATGGATCTTGAGAAGGAGAAAGGAATCACCATCAAGAGCCACGCCATCCAGATGGAATACAATTACAAGGGAGAGAAATACATCCTCAACCTGATTGACACTCCGGGCCACGTGGATTTCTCCTACGAGGTGTCCCGTTCCATCGCTTCCTGCGAGGGGGCATTGCTCGTCGTGGACGCGTCACAGGGAGTCCAGGCCCAGACCATCTCGAACCTTTACCAGGCCATCGAACACGGACTGGAGATAATTCCGGTACTGAACAAGATTGACATGGACTCTGCCCGCCCGGAAGTGGTGAGCGATGAGGTTTGCGACCTTCTGGGTTGCAGCCCTGAGGAAGTGTACAAGGTTTCCGCCCGCACTGGTGAAGGAGTGGAGCAGCTCCTGGACGCCATTGTCGAGAAGATCCCTGCACCGACAGGAGACCCTGACGCACCTCTGCAGGCATTGATTTTCGACTCCGTATTCAATTCCTTCAGGGGGATCATAGCCTATTTCAAGATAAAGAACGGCACCCTCCGCAGCGGGGACCGGGTGAAATTCTTCAATACCGGACAGGAATATACCGCCGACGAAGTGGGTGTGCTGAAAATGAAGATGTGCCCGACCGAAGAGGTGACCTGCGGCAATGTTGGCTATATTATTTCCGGCATCAAGACGGCTGCGGAGGTGAAGGTGGGAGACACGATCACCCATATCGACAAACCTTGCAGTGAAGCGATATCGGGATTCGAGGAGGTGAAGCCGATGCTTTTCGCCGGAATGTATCCGGTGCAGGCCGACAAATACGAGGAGCTCCGCTCGACGCTCGAGAAGTTCCAGCTCAATGATGCATCATTCGTATATGAGCCGGAATCCTCCCTCGCCCTCGGATTCGGTTTCAGGTGCGGATTCCTCGGGCTCCTGCATCTCGAAATCGTGCAGGAACGCCTGTTCAGGGAGTTCAACATGGACGTCATCACCACTGTGCCGAACGTATCCTACAAGGTCTATACGACCAAGGACGAATGCATTGACGTACACAATCCTTCCGGCCTTCCGGCCCCGACCATCATTGACAGGATAGAAGAGCCATATATCAGGGCGCAGATCATCACCAATACCGAATTCTACGGTCCTATCATGAAGCTCTGCCTCGAGAAGCGCGGCACGCTGATGGGCCAGCATTATATCACGGCAGACCGTGTAGAACTGACTTACGAGATGCCGCTCTCCGAGATTGTCTTCGACTTCTATGACAAACTCAAGTCCATTTCCAAGGGCTATGCCTCGTTCGACTACCACGTGATGGGCTACCGCCCTGCAAAGTTGGTGAAATTGGACATCCTCCTCAACGGGGACCCGGCCGATGCCCTGTCATCCCTCATACATGAGGACCATGCATACGATTTCGGCAGGAAGATATGCCTGAAACTGAAGGACCTCATACCGAGGCAGCAGTTCGACATAGCGATTCAGGCGGCAATCGGAGCCAAGATTATAGCCCGCGAGACCGTGCGCCAGGTTCGCAAGGACGTGACTGCCAAGTGTTACGGAGGAGATGTCACCCGAAAGAGGAAACTTCTCGAAAAGCAGAAGGAAGGAAAGAAACGTATGCGCCAGATAGGTACCGTGCAGGTGCCGCAGAGTGCATTCATGGCCGTTCTCAAACTCGATTCCTGATACCATGCCGCAGAAAGTCGCCATACTTCTTACAGTGTATAACCGGAGGGAAAAGACACTCGAGTGCCTCAAGGCCTGTTATGAGCAGATTGACGGGATGAAGGCGGGCGGAGAGTACGTCTTCCGGATTTACATGGTGGATGACGGGAGCTCTGACGGGACATCCGAAGCAGTCAGGGACATTTTCCCGCAGACTGAAATACTCAGGAGCAACGGCGGTCTGTTCTGGAATCAGGGAATGCGCCTGGCCTGGGAGCGGGCCTCGGAGGACAATCCGGATTTCTATCTGTGGATCAATGACGACACCATTCTGAAAGAAGGGGCGATAGCCTGCCTGATGGAGACTTCCACATTCCTGAGGCACAAGGCGATCGTGGTTGGAACTGCCGAAGACAATAAAGGGGAACTCAGCTATGGAGGAAGAAGCCTGTCGGGCAGGATTGTAGTACCGGACCCGACCTTGCCTGTCACCTGCCAGACCTTCAACGGCAATCTCGTCCTGGTTCCTCACCATGTTTTCCGCATACTCGGCAATCTCGATGAACATTACCAGCACAGTTTCGGTGATTACGACTACGGCGTGAGGGCGGAGAAGAACAATATAGTCAGGGTAGTGGCTCCCGGCGTACTGTGCGTATGCAACAGGAATCCGGGCATTCCGAGATGGAAGAACAGGCATTATTCCCTCAGCGAGAGAATCGCAAGCTTGCGGGGGCCGAAAGGACGTCCCCCGAAGGAGCAGTTCCTGTACGACTGCAGGAGCAGGAACGTGGTCTTCGCAATAGCGCATTACGTGTCGATTTGCCTGCAGGTCCTTTTCCCACGAAGATACAGCAAGGATGAGTAACTTTTCTTCATACATCAAGTCAATGAGGCTCAGGACATTGCCCCTGTCTTTGTCGGGCGTGTCATTAGGTCTGATGCTCGCGGCGGCCGACTACCGCGTGGGCTGGGGCACGGCGGTATGGACACTTCTCACCACCGTCTGCCTCCAGATATTGTCCAACATATGCAACGAACTCGGCGACACTCTCAACGGAGTGGACCGGGCCGAAAGGAAAGGGCCGAAATATTCCCTCGCGGAAGGAGGGATGACGGTCCGCGAGATGAAATGGTTCATTGCGGCCACAGTGATATGCTGCATTGCATGCGGACTTTGCATGATACGTTCGTCGTTCGGCACCCTGCTCGCCCTCGAGCCGGTATGCCTGATGATGCTCGGGGCCGCAGCCATAAGCGGGGCAATGAAATACACACTCGGGCGCAACCCGTACGGATACAGGGGGCTTGGGGACGTGTATGTGTTCCTGTTCTTCGGCATAGTGGCAGTGCTCGGCTCGTATTTCGTGGCGGCCAGGACAATCCCGTCATGGATATTGCTCCTGCCGGCATGCGGAATCGGGATGCTGAGCATAGGCGTATTGAATGTCAACAATATGAGGGACATGAACTCCGACGAAGGCATCAGGATCACGATCCCTCTGCGCATAGGGCTGCGCAATGCCAGAATTTACCAGACAATCCTGGTCTGCGGCGGCATTGTATGCATCACAGTCTATAGTCTGCTGCGTTTCCCGGACCCTTGGCATTATCTGTATCTCGTCACATTGCCATTGTTCGTGATTCATCTGCACGGCATCTGGACCAGGCAGGACGAGGCCCTCGACCCGATGCTTCCCCTGCTCGTCATATCCACATTCGCGCTTTCGCTGCTTGCCGGAGCCGGATATCTGGTTTTCCTGCTCGGCAACGCATGATTTCAAATTTATTTGTATATTTGAAATCTGCAATAGTACATCATTATCAACCAATATTATGAAACGACTTGATTTTCTGCACTTAAGGACTCTGTCCGCCGTATCGATCGCAATGGCGGGAGCCATCATCCTCTACGGCTGTTCATCGGACAACAATGATCCGGACCCTGAGCCGGGACCTGAAAAACCGGATCCGGTACCGGAAGTCGTGATAAATGTCAGCCTCGACGCCCCGTCAGTGGACAATACTACCGTCACATTCACGGGCAAGGCAGAGATTACAGGTTCCACATCAGTGCAGGTGGGAGTCGCATTGTCGATTTCCAACAAGCCTAATTCACTCGACCCGGAGCTTCCGATAGACAGAATCGCCGCGAAGCCTGATTCAGACGGAAAATTCACCGTCACCGCCACAGGGCTTTCCGCAGCCACCAAATATTATTATTGCTGGTATGCGAAGAACGGGGATGAATACAAATTCGGCTCCGTGAGCGACCTGACCACGGGCGGGGACATATACACAGATCCTTCCGGCATCGACATGGCGAAGGCCGCCGACCTTTCCTCACAGGAGAGCGCCAACTGCTACATGGTGAGCGCAGGCGGGGACTACAAGTTCCTCGCGGTGAAGGGCAATGACAAGGCCCAGACCCTGAACGGAGCCGGCGCGGAGATTCTCTGGGAGAGTTTCGGCACAACGGAAATGCCGGAGAAAGGAAGCATCGTGGGCGGAATGACATACAAGGACGGCTATATCGGAATCAGGATTCCTGAGAATTTCCGCAAGGGAAATGCTCTCGTGGCACTGAAGGACAAAGACGGCAACATCATCTGGTCATGGCATATCTGGGCGACGGACAAGCCGGCGGAGCAGGTATATAAGAACAATGCCGGGACAATGATGGACCGAAATCTCGGAGCGACGACAGGTACTCCGGGGATAAAAGAAACGGTAGGTCTGTATTACCAGTGGGGACGCAAGGATCCGTTCCTCGGTTCGACAGAAGTGGATGCTTCGGGGACTGCAGTCTGCACAGGAGGGGAACTGCCAATCGTGACGGACTGTACTGCAGAGACCGGTACCATAGATTATACCATATCACATCCAACGACATTCATCAAGTTCAATTTTGACAAGAGCACAGGAGCAGGAAACTCGGATTGGCTCTATGACAACAAAGAAAAGGTGAACGGGGATTATCCGATATATGAGAAAGAGCGCTGGACCAGTTCCAAGTCCATCTATGACCCGTGCCCTGCAGGCTGGAGAGTCCCTGACGGAGGTCCGGACGGCGTATGGACCAGGGCCGGATTCAGCGAAAGCACCGGTACAGTATATCTCGGATATACCTTCGACAATGCCGACGGAAGCAAGGCTTGGTATCCTGCAGCCGGCGGATGGGACAATTACTCCGGAGAGAACAAAATGACGGGCGGAGTATGGGGGAGCTACTGGAGCTGCACCGCAAGGACTACACAATCTTACTGTTTCAGGTTCTCGTTCGACCCCCAGAACAAGCGATTTGCCCCTGACGCAAGTTACTCTCTTTCCGAAGGCATGTCCGTGCGCTGCCAGAAGATCCAGTAGGCTTCGTCATCATTCATCAACCCTGCTTATATGCAAAAGACAAGTTACACTCTGACGGGACGCATCATCGGTGCCGCCTGCATGCTGGTACTGTTTCTTGCCACGGGTCTCAACACACTGGCCCAGAGCAAGATACCAGTCACCGGCCGGGTCACTGACATGGGCGGCGAGCCGCTTCCCGGAGTGACAGTTTACCTGAAGGACAATGTCTCCGTCGGAACGATGACGGACACGAAAGGAGAATACAGCCTGGAGATCCCGGCGGACAAGGACAGGAAGAAGACATTCCTCGTGTTCAGCTGCATCGGAATGGTGAGCCAGGAGATTACATGGGCCGGCAACAGCCGGATCAACGTGAAGCTGGCCGAAGACGTGTCCGAAATCGAGACCTCGGTCGTGACCGGATATGCGAACATCAGGAAAGAGAGCTTCACCGGCAACACGGTGTCCATCAACAAGGAAGAGCTTCTCAAGGCCTCCAAGACCAATGTCATCAAGGCCATCCAGAATTTCGACCCTTCTTTCCGCATCAAGGAGAACAACGCCACCGGTTCCGACCCGAACTCGCTCCCTGAAATGTACATCCGCGGAGAGTCCGGAGTGGGCACCAAGGAACTGGATGTGGAAGACCTCAGCAAGGCGAACCTCGAGAACAATCCGAATCTCCCTATATTCATTCTCGACGGATTCGAGATTTCCGTGCAGAAATTCTACGACATGGACCCGGAGCGCATCGAGAACGTGACAATATTGAAGGACGCGGCGGCCACCGCAATCTACGGCTCCCGCGCTTCGAACGGAGTCATTGTCATCACATCCGTTGCTCCTTCCCCGGGAGAACTCAAGATTACGTACAAACTCGTGGGCTCCATTGACATGCCGGACCTGAGCGACTACAACCTGATGAACGCTGAAGAAAAGCTCCAGACCGAGCTTCTGGCCGGCTGCTATGACCCGGTCAAGGCAGGAGTTCCGTCCGACATAGTGGAACGCCTCACCGAGTACAACGCCAAACTCACCAATGTCAGGAAAGGAGTAGATACTTATTGGCTTTCCAAGCCCCTGAAGACCGCCTTCAACCACAAGCACACCCTCTACATCGACGGAGGAAGCAGTTCGTTCAGGTTCGGCGTGGACCTCCAGTATTCTGACCAGGACGGAGTCATGAAAGGCTCCATGAGGAACAGGACCGGAGCCGGAGTCTATATCCAGTATGTTTACAAAAAGCTGTCAATCAAGAACTACACCTCGTTCCTGCAGACCGATTCCAGGGAATCCCCTTACGGGACTTTCTCGGACTATACGAAGGCGCAGCCATACGACGAATATCTTGATGCCAGCGGGAACTACCTCGAGACCCTGAGGGACTGGAGTATCTACACCTCTGTCCGCAAGAACCCTCTCTACGAGGCCGGGCTCGGGAACTACAACAAGACCCGGAACCAGGAGTTCATGAACAATCTCTCCCTTAACTGGTACATCATTGACGGCCTCAGGCTGAACAGCCAGGTCAGCATCACCAAGGGATTGTCCGGGACCGACAGATTCCTCGACCCGAGGTCCAAGCAGAACTCCGAACTTCTCGGACTTTCCAACCCGTCCTCCGGAACATTGAACAAGTCCCGTTCCGACAGGTTGTCGTGGGATTTCAGCACCTACATTTCCTACAACAGGTCCTTCAATGACCACAATGTCAACGGACAGGCCGGTATCAACATCCTCAACAACAAGAGCCAGTCCGAATACGCGTCCTATTTCGGATTCCCGTCGAGCGGATTCGACTCCATCAACTATGCCCAGGAAATCACAGGCAAGCCTACGGCATCCGAGAGCCTTTCCCGTACGATAGGATTCCTCGCAGGTGTGAACTACAGCTACAAGGACATATACCTCCTCGACGCATCGTGCAGGCTGGACGGCAACTCGGCATTCGGAAAGGACAACAAGTTCGCCCCGTTCTGGGCTGCCGGAGCCGGACTCAACGTACACAAGTACGAGGCCCTCAAATCCACTCCTATATCGCTCCTGCGCGTCAGGATGACATACGGAAGGACCGGAAAGATTAATTTCCCGGCTTATGCCGCACTCACCACATACAACGTGAACACGGACGAATGGTACAAGACCGGATTCGGAGTATCCCTGATGTCGATGGGCAACACCGCCCTCCGCTGGGAAGTCACGGACCAGCTTGACGCAGGATTCGAGCTCGCGATGTGGAAGAACAGGGCATATATGAAATTCAGCTATTACAACAAGCTTACGAACGACCTCATCAACGATGTCACCCTGCCGAGTTCCACCGGATTCACGAGCTACAGGGACAATATCGGAGAGGTCACGAACAAGGGAGTCGAGCTGAATCTCCGCGTGGAGGCCATCAGGCAGAAAGACCTGTACCTCACCCTTCACGCCAATCTCGCACACAACAAGAACCGCCTCCGCAAGGTGGCCGAGAGCCTCACGAGCTACAACAGGAGGGTCCAGGAGGCCATGTCCTCATTCAGGAACAATGACGAGAACGCCGCCAAACCGTTCACACAGTACGTGGAAGGCGTTTCCCTCAACTCCATCTGGGGCATGAAGTCACTCGGAATCGACCCTGCGACGGGAGACGAGATATTCCTGACGAAGGACGGAAAGGTGACGAACGAATGGTCCGCGTCCGAGCAGCAGGTACTCGGAGTCACCGACCCGAAAGTCCAGGGCTCGTTCGGATTCAATTTACAGTGGAAGAATTTCACGGTATATACGTCATTCCTCTACGAAGCCGGCGGAGACAGGTACAATTCCACCCTCGCAACGAAGGTAGAAGGAGTCAGCATCTACCAGTCCAATGTGGACAAACGCGTCCTTACGGACAGATGGAGCACTCCGGGACAGGTTGCCAAATACAAGAGGATGGAGCCGGGCATCTACGGATTCACGAGCACCAGGCCGACCTCCCGTTTCGTGCAGAAATACAACAATTTGAGTTTCTCCTCACTGACGGTAGGCTACAATTTCGACAGGCGTCTAATCTCGAAGATGAAGATGAGCATGCTGCGTCTCGAGGCCGGCGTGAACGACATCTTCAACGTATCCTCCGTGAAACGTGAAAGGGGTCTCAGCTACCCGTTTGCACGGTCAGTCAATTTCTCTGTCCAGGTAGGATTCTAAAGAATGCGCAGTATGAAGACAATGATATCAGACATAAGAAGAATCCTCGCTGCGGTATTTGCCGCCGCCGCGATATCATGCCTCGGCTCATGCTCCTGGCTGGACATCCAGCCGGCCGACACCATGGGAGAGGATGATCTGTTCGAGACCGGGGCGGGATACCGCAACGCCCTGAACGGAATATACCTCAAGCTCGCTTCCACGTCGTTGTACGGAAGGGAGTTGACCTACGGCATGACAGAGGCCCTGGCCCACACCCACGAGTGGAGCATGGCCTACAAGAACAACCTCGACTATCAGGACGTGGCTAGCTACAACTACACGACTAACGGGGTGAAGAACATCATCTCGGGAATCTGGAGCACGGCATACAACACCATTGCGAACTGCAACAACCTGATAGAAAAGATTTCCGCCGAGGCCGGTGACAAATTTGCAGAAGGCGAGACAGAGCGCGACCTCATCCACGGGGAGGCCCTCGCGGCCAGGGCATTCTGCCATTTCCTGATAATGAGCTATTTTGCTCCAGCCCCGGCGCTCTACAAGGCGGACGAGGAGGGGAAATTCCCTGTCTATCTGCCTTATTACAGCACATTCTCGAAAGAGATAGGCGAATACATGGACATTCCGGCATTCACGGAAAGGATTGTGGAAGACCTCAAGGCCGCACGCGAACTGGTCGGCAAATACGACTTGCAGGACAATCTTCACACTTACAGGCTCATGCCGAAATACCGCTTCACCGGAAAGACCTACAGCAGTTCATATCCGCAGCCTTCCGACATCTTCTTCGCATTCAGGGGCTACAGGCTGAACTATTATGCAATCACAGCCATTCTCGCCAGAGTATATGACTATGCCGGGGATTACCAGAACGCTGTCGCAGAGGCAAGGACGGTGATTGACGCCACTTCGCCGGGCGGAAAACTGTTCTCGTTCACGAGCAACGAGGACGCCCACAAGGACTACAAGCTCAGCAGTGACCTGATATTCGGGCTCAGCAAGACGACCCTCATAGACGATTACGGCAGGTTCAGGTCATCCGGTACTACATTGCAGCTCAATTCAATGTATGCGGGGATAATCAGTTCCTCAACCTCCGACTACAGATGGAACACCCTGGTGCAGAAGAACACCGAGGGCAACAGTGTATGTGCCCGATACACGGTGCCTTCCATGTCCGGGGACATGACTTCGGCCACGCAGGACATCCTGCCGGTGATAAGGCTGTCGGAAATGTATTACATCCTCGCAGAAAAGGCTGCGGACGATGCCCTATACGCCAGGGCTGCGGACTATATCGAAGAGGTCCAGGTGGGCAGGAGCGCTCCTGAGAACCAGCTTTCAGGCAAGATAAGCGACGATTACACTTTCAAGAAGGAGTTCCTGGCCGACGTCAGGCTGGAATTCATAGAGGAGGGACGTATCTTCCTGTATTGCAAGAAACTGAACGTGGCCCCGAATTCCTGGGATTCCGCTGACAGTTTCAGGGAAAGCTGGTGGTATTTCCCTATCCCGGAAAACGAGACAATATTTTAATTGACAGGGACTTATGACAAGAAAAATCATATACGGGACAATCCCCTCCCTCCTGATGGCGCTGCTTCTCGCAGTACCGTCGGGATGCAACAAGGATGACATCCCGGTGTTCACCGCCAAGAGCATGTTGTACATCCAGCAGGAAGACTTCATCGACGGAAAGACCGTGCTGCTGGCGGACATCACCAGGTCATTCGCTACATACGTGGACGCCACGGAAATACCGGTCACATTCACAGTCAACCTGATAGGAGAGGTGACGGACTATGACCGGCCGTTCGAAGCCGTAGTGGACGAGGAGGTGACGACAGCCCTCCCATCGGAATATGAGATCGAACCCGGAGTGCTGAAGGCAGGCGAGATATCCGCCGAGCTGACCGTGAAACTGATAAAGAGCGCGCGGATGGATGACGAGAAGGTACGCCTCCGGATACGTCTCCAGCCGAACAAATATTTTGACCTGGGATACGAGGACATGCTGACCGCCAACGTGATATATGACAACACTCCGGTATGTCCGGAATGGTGGGACGAATTCATATCCGTCTGCTATCTCGGACCTTACACCCCAGAGAAATACAATGCGTTCTACATGTATTGCGGCCTGACCGACATATCGGGCATGGAGCCTTCCGAACTGAGGGAGCTTTTCCTCGGATTCAAGGAATATATCGAGAAGAACGGGCTGAAAGAGGCCGACGGGTCTCCTATGGAGGTGCCTGTCGTATGACAAATGCGGAACTTATGAGACTGGATTATAAATATACGGCAATATTGCTCTGCGCTGTCCTGATGACGGTGCAGGGATGCTACAAGGACAAGGGAAACTACGATTATCACGACGTCAACTCACTGACTGTCACCTTGGACTGTCCCACTCCATACAACCTGACGATGGGAGAGACCGTCAGGATTCATCCGTCCCTGCATTTCGCTTCAGGGAACGGGAACAGCGACCGGCTCGAATACAGATGGTATCTCGGGTCCTATGAGGGCTACACCGAAGACGGATGGAACACCCTGGACTTCGAATGGACCCCGGACAGGCTGGTTGACAGCGAGACCCTGCTCCTCGTGGTGACGGACCCTGTCACAGGCATCCAGTCGTTCGCCGGAGTGGTATTGTCGGTGAAGGCGATATACGATGCCTACGGAGTGATAGTCCTGACCGAGAAGGAGAACGGCAAGAGCGGGCTGTCCTTCATCAAATGGAAGAGCGATGACGTGAAATGGGTGACTGACGTGGATCCGGAGTCCTCCATAAACGGCAGGATAATGCCGACTTACGAGGAATATCCGGATGTATATTTCACCGAGAACGGAGAAGACCTCCCGGCCGGCCCGATAGGTCTCCATGAGCATTACTGCGACGACAAGACCACCGTCGGACAGATACTCGTGATGACCGAGGGAGGAGCCGTGGACATCAGCGGGAAGACCTTCCGCAAAGACCCTGTGGGCACGCTCGAGAATGTGTTCACGGACGGTTCATATCCGGACGGGATGCGCTATGTCAGCGAGGCGATGATGATGAGCCGCGTGGACCTGGTGACTGACCAGGACGGACATGTATATACGAGGGTGAAGAACACCAGCAAGCTTTTCCATTCCGGGAAATTCCTCGGGAGGCGGCTCGAGTTCGACGGTAGCGAAGTGTCCGGATGTTCGCTGTACATGCATCCGTTCAGCATCAGCCCGAACGCATGCGTGGTTTATGACGGCAAGAGCAAGAGAATGTTCCATGTTTGCGATTCTGGAGCTTCGGTGGAATGGGACATGCAGGAGGGCGACGTGGCGGCAGGCCACAGTTTCCCGATTCTCGACGTGGACGACAGGAAGAAAATCACTTCCGATGACGGGAGCGAGGACATGTACGTGAGTCCGGAGGACATGAGTGCCGTGGACAAGGTCATCAGCATAGGATTCAGCACTTCGAATCCGGTGAGGTCATACAATTCGACATTGCTCATGTTCCGCAGGGCAGGCAGGTATTTCCTTCAGGAAATGTGGATTAGCAGGACCAATTTCGGCCGCGGCAATTTCGAATTCAAGGTGACGAGGGCGAGAATCGAGGAGATCAAAGGACTTCCGGGAGACCCGGCCGACCTGTACATCTCGCCTTACGTATATTATGACGAGAATCCTTACGCGATGTTCGCAGTAGGCCGCCAGCTGTACACTTATGACCTGATTAACAGGACATTGCCGGTATCGGCCTATTTCAGCAAGGATCTCAGGGCGGACATTGTGGCCGTCAGCGGCGAGGACAATTACTACGAGTGGTGGACGGCTCTCGGACTGGATGACGGCAGCGTGATAGTGGTCAATTCCAGGGATGCGAGATACAGCCGCAACCATTGCGTGCTCTATGATTCGCGCAAGGAAATGTACAATGCGACCTCCGGCAGCGGGGTGAAGCAGGAAAACGACAGGACGCCTCTTGAGATGGGCCGGATAGTGGATGTCTGGTTCAAGCGCAGGGGAGGCGGAATCTGGTCGGTCAGCAGCTATTAACGGAAAAATCTATCAATATGAAACGGATTTTCAGGATAATTACAATATTGGCTCTTGCAACTGCCTGTCCGGCAGTCATTTCCTGCGAGGGCGACAAGCCGGTGGAGAACCCTGGGCCGGATCCTACGCCGGAACCGGGACCTGACCCTACACCTGAGCCGGGGCCGGATCCAGGGACCGATCCTACGCCGGTGCCTGACTTCAGCAAGGAGGAGGATGCCATAGGGACATATTTCTCGGAAACACTGAAGGCATATGCCGGACCATATTCCTCCACATGCCCCCTCAGCACGGAAGAGCTTGAGGACGCTGAGAAATTCGTATGGGAGGTCTGGAAGAAGCAGAACGATGCATTTGATGAAGAGAAACTCGTGACCCTCACCACACTCAACAAGGAGAAGAGCCTCGGGAAATTCTACATCCCGGTAGAACTTGAGGAAGACCTCAATATGCCCGGCAGCCCTGCAAAGATGAACTATTACTGGGGAAGCCACGGATCGCGCCCTGAAGGAGGCTATCCTGCATTCATCTACCTGCACGGTTCAGGAGCCGTTACCACGGAATGGGCCAACGGATTCGACATCTGCATGTATTCTGCCAGTGCCGGGCCTGCCGCATATCTGATCCCGAGAATACCGAACGGAGTGACCACATCGGAATTCAGTCTCTACAGATGGTGGCAGAAAGGGAAGCAATATGTATGGGAGAAATTCATCCGCCAGTCTTTCCTCAGGGATGAAATCAACCCGAACAGATTCTTCTTCTTCGGGGTTTCCGAGGGAGCCTACGGCAGCCAGAGACTCGCCTCATTCTATGCCGACTATCTTGCCGGAGCAGGACCTATCGCGGGCGGGGAATTCCTTCAGAACGCCCCTCCTGAGAACTGCGCCAATATCGCATTCAGTCTCAGGACCGGATCCGAGGACAACGGATACGGAAGAAACATCATCACGACCAACACCAAGAGGGAATTCGGCAGGCTGGCCGGATTGCACAAAGGATATTACGAGCACAATATCGAAGTGGTCCCGGACGCCACACACACGAGCGTAGGTTATTATGAGACAATACCTTGGCTCATCGACAAGGTACGCAATCCTTATCCTAAATACGTATATTGGGAGAGACTTGACCAGGACGGAATCTACAGGAAAGGTTTCCACAACCTGTACATCCCGGAGACAGCAAATCCTACCGAAAGGCTCTGCTACGAGATGACCATCGACGGCAACAACATCAGCCTCAACGTGAAAAAGGTCACATATACGACCACTGCATGGGCACCGGAGCCGTATTACAATGCAGTGGATTGCTCGAAGTCATACAGCCCTGCCACGGGTGGCAAAGTCGTGATTTATCTCTGCGACGAACTCGTGGACCTGGGCAGTGAAGTGACCGTGACTGTGAACGGGACAGAAGCATACAGGGGAATCCCGGAGCTTAACCTCGGGAATCTCGTCAGCAGCTGCGCCCTGTTCTACGACCCTTACAGGCTGTATCCGGCAGCTGTGGAGGTAAGTTTCTAAACAGAAAAACTGTAGCGGATTGTCCAGCGGAACTCTCCTCCGGGAGGAATGTCCACAGGGCAGTAAGGCTCCACGCAGGCCACCCTGCGGATCGCCCAGAACACGGCATGGTCCATCCGTGCATCTCCTGAGACCTCCACGGCGGCGCCATCACGACCAAGGTGCGCGAATCCACTACTGACACTGAAGAGTACGCCCCGGGAGGAGAGCCTATAGGATGGGCCGTTCAGGGTGAGACCTATGTGTACAACCTGCACGACACCGAGGCCGGAAAGGTCTATTATTTCGCCTGCACGGGCGGAGGCATAGGCATTTCTAGATGACACTGACCTACGAACAGGTCACCGGGCAATAGAAATCCGGCATTTCAGCCAGGTAGACGGGATTTCGGGGTCAGAGAAAATAAAGAACTCTGGCTCCGTTTCTTTTGAGGCAGAAGCATCGTGATGGACGGCAGTCATCCTGAAACACGGGCGAAGCTTCCGGGCAAAGCCCCTGTCAGTGAGAATCCTGAGAGAATACCCGTCCTGCAATGTTCCTACAGCAGCCTGAGAAACCTCCAGCATCCTGCCGTCAATCCCGCGCCAGGAACCGTCCCTGCTTCCCCTGAAGACGGAAACGGATGAAGCATCGCAGGAAACGACGATACGGTAGGATTTGGGTGTGACATGTCCGTCATTGAGCCTTCCCGTATGGATAAGCAGTCCGGCTGCGTCTCCCGGAACGACGTCATCGTCATTGACATTGACATTCATCGAAATACGGCCGCGGTCCATGCTGGCGGATACTGTCATGTTGTGCCGGCTGCGGCTTCCTATGAATAATATTCTTGCGGGTTCAGGCCCGCTCGGGACAATTCCCTCCCTGAAAATATAGCCTTTCTTGACCCAGGGCGCGATTTCCTGCCCGCCCTTGTCCAAGGCTGAAACCGCAATGACAGTGGAGGAGTCGGCCACGGCCACGGCATTCCATTTCCCTTCATGGTCGAGAGGAACATTGAACGGCCTGGTCCTGTTGGAGAAAGAGCGGGCCGATGCATCCCCGACGGCGACCTCCATGCAGGAAAGTTCCCATTCCTCCGTCCTGCCCGCAGTCGTCTGATAGCTTATCAGGGACTCGCCGCCAGGAAGCCGGACAATGTACGGGGCGCCCATATACACGGAATCCGGGAAAGATTCAGACATTGCATATTCCCTCATCTCCGAATCCGCATCCACAGGAACTTCCCAGAGCCGGTCCAGCCCGGAGCGGACCGTATAAGGCTTGAACTGTCCTATGTTGTTGTCCTCTATCACGACCACTACCTCGTCTCCGAAACATTCCGCCACAGGCATCCCGTCCCTGTGCCCCTTTCGGAAAGACACGGTCACCGCCTCCCGGCTCCATGTCCTGCCTCCGTCACGGGACTCAAGCATGGAAATTTCCTGCTCATCCGATTGCCTGTAAGGATTCTCGTTAGCGAAATAGACCTGCACCCTGCCGTCCGGAAGCTGCAGGAAAGAAGGCTCCCAGCAACCATCCCCGAAACGCGGTCCCGCCTCATACAATACGGACGGTTCGGACCAGGTGACACCGCCGTCCTCACTCCTCGCCACGACGATGGAATAAGGATATACGTCTTCCGCGGACGGCCTGTAATTGCCACCGCAAAGCAATGTGCCGTCGGCGAGCGGAAATATTTCAGCATTGGCTACATTGACCCGGACATCCCGGTCAGCGCTGCGGACGACGAACGCCGGAATTACGGTGATTCCCTTGCTCCAGGTGACCATGTCTGCGCTCCTGCTGAAGTTGACATTGCCCCTCCTGTCCTCGAAGGCAGCCACATAGCTCCCGTCCGGTAGCCTCCTGACCCTTGAATATCCCCCTCTCGGGGCAATCTTGGACTCCGAGGATGTATCCCAGGCGATTCTCGGCCCGTCAAATGTCCTGCCATCTTTCCTGCCGGCAGCCGGCACTGCCTGAAACACTGCCATGCTGACTATAAGGGCCAATGCACATGCAATTTTCATTTCAGAACTTGTTGATTTCGGCATCGAGCCATTCCAGTCTGTTGATATAGAAACTCTTCATGTAGTCCACCTCGCCCTGATAGGAGCCCGTCACCACTACATTCGGCCATATCCAGGTGTTGAGTATCGGCCAGCGGCGGAAATTCCTGCCGGCGACTTCGAAAAGTTCCTTCTGATGGCTGTCGATGAAGTCCGGCACCTTGGCCAGCTGGGGCTTGAGCTCGTTCCACCTGAGTTTGACCTTCTCCCTGAAGGCCGGGTCCTCGAAGAGCCTGACGAACCAGCCCGTCCCGTAGCCGAGATAGCCGTAATCCTTGATAAAGAAGCCTTTATAGGTATTGTCCGCCCCATATCCATAGTCCTGGAAATAATTGCAGTTGCCTATGGTCAGGTCGAAGTCCCAGACATGGTACATCTCCAGTTTCTTACCTCTTTCCTTGGTCAGGAAGCTGGATTTGCGGAGGTTGCCGTCGATGTTCTTGGTGAGTTCCTGTATGATGTAATAGTTCACGAACGAGTCCACGTCTATGTATTTCGCATATCCCTTGTCGGGATCCGCCATGTCGGGACCCTGGAGAGCCATCTCGAAATCCTTGAAATATTTCTCGACATAAGCCTTCTGCGCAGACGTCGGCTGTTCCGGATCACTGAACATCATGGGCACGGACATCGACGTCCAGAAGCATACTGGTTCGTCCATCTGCTGCTCAATCTCGAAGTAATAGCCGCCAGTGACAGCCTCACCGGAATTGTCATCCGGCCCTACTACAGTGATGTCCACCCTGTCCTTGCTCACTTCCTTGTGGTCACCCAAGAGATAGACGCCGCGGTATTCATTGTTGAAATACAATTCCACGTGATGGAAGACCGGAGTCCATGACATGCCGCAGATTCTGGACAGCTCCATCCCGGTCATGTCCCTCAGCAGGGTTTTGTCGGAATATGTGGCGAGGAGAATCCAGTCCTTGTTTTTCGGCTGGCCGAACACCTTGTGCTTCTCGTC
This sequence comes from Bacteroidales bacterium, assembly GCA_004552615.1. Taxonomy (GTDB): domain Bacteria; phylum Bacteroidota; class Bacteroidia; order Bacteroidales; family UBA932; genus Cryptobacteroides. The sequence continues at coordinate 22,808 of SFNZ01000022.1, forward strand.
CATCTTGATGCGGTAAGGCTTCTTCGGGAAATTGTTCCAGGAAGAATTGCCGCGGCCCTTTATCTTCATTTCGCATTCCAGGACCTTCTGGTCGGAATATTTGCAATGCGGGTCCTCGATCCTGACCGTTCCCTGGATATAGGTGTCTTTGTCCACTACATCTGCATTGTTCTTCGTGAATACGAAAACCGTCGGGAAATCCACGGATGACTCGAGAGTGACGGTATAAGGAATCTTCTCACCGTTGGCCAGTTCCACCTCATATACGACAGGTGAAGAGAAATCCTGCTTGGTCTTGCCGCTCACCTGCTCTTCGCCTCCGCAGAGGACCCTCTTGCCCCGGAAGGTGAATCTCGGAACGAGTTTCAGGGAAGACAGGTTCACAGGACGTTGCCCTACTATTTCCCGTCCATTGATTTCACAAGTGATACCCTGGACGAGAGCAGGATTGTCCGCCATGTAGAAACCGAATGAGGTGAGTGCAGTGTCCGGATCGTTGCCGAAAATGAGATTCTCGCCGTTGCTCATCGCGATGGTCAGGCTCTTGTCGTCATAATATATGCATATCGGCATGGAATCCGACAGTCTCGTGCCGGGTTCAGTCATGATGCCCGTCCTGACCTTGTTCAATGTCCATTCCCCAGTCTTGGCATCACGGGAGATTTCCGGAACCCCGTAGATGGATGCGTTTATCACCTTCACGTCTTCGCTCGATATCGGCACGGATGAACCGTCGGTGAACTTGAAGACTGTCCTGTCTCCTTCATTCCGGGCGGAATCATAATATTTGCCGTCGAAATAGGCCTTGACAAGCCTTCCGAAATCCGCTGACGAATAATTGTATTTCTTGGGAAATATTCCTGGTGAGTTGAGATTGCTG
>SFNZ01000023.1 GCA_004552615.1 Bacteroidales bacterium
CTTGCCCCCTGAATCGGACTTGTCATTCCCGGCCAATATCCTCAGCAATGTCGTCTTTCCTGTGCCGTTTGGCGCAATCAGGGCAATCTTGTCCCCTTCGTTGATATTGAACCCGATATGCTCGAAAAGTACTTTCGGGCCATAGCTCTTGCTTATGTTCTCTATTTGAAGATAGCTTGCCATTCTCTTCCGGTCTATCTGAACAGACGGTCTACGTCTTTCACTGCATTCGGCAGGGAGAATACCACTACACGGTCGTATGCCTCGATCTTCGTGTCTCCCACCGCGATGAACGACTCGTTGCCCCTGATGATGCCACCGATTATGGCGTCGTGAGGGAAGTCTGTATCTTTCAATGTCTTATGCGTTATGGCGCTTTCCGGTGCCACTATATATTCGAGAATCTCCGCATCGGTTCCGCTCATGTATTTGATGAAACGTACCTTGTTGCTGAGAGTCATCTTGAAAATCTTCCCGGCCGTGATGAGCTTCTTGTTGATGACTGCATCCACTCCCATCTCCTCGGCTAATCTTATATACTCGATATTCTCCACCTCGGCTATTGTCTTCTCCACTCCGAACTTCTTCGCGACGACACATGCCAGGATGTTCGCCTCGTCATTGCCGGTCACCGCCACGAAAGCGTCGAAATCCTTGATGCCTTCCTCCAGGAGGAAATCGGAGTCGCGCCCGTCCCCGTTGATAACCAATACGTTGCTGTCCGTTTTCTCGCTGAGTTCCACGCATCTCCGCTTGTCCTGGTCCAGCACCTTCACGGTCTCCACGTCCTTGCATATTGCGTTCGCCACCATCTCCCCGATAGGCCCTGCCCCGAGAATCATAACATTGTTGATCTCGATGTTGCTCTTGCCGAGGAAATCCATCATGGGACCGATTCCTTCCCTCGTCGTAATGATGAAGACTATGTCGTGATATTTGAATTTCGTGTCGAACTGGGGCATGATAGTCTCGTTGCCGCGCGAAATCGCCACCACCCTGAACTGCAGGGCCGGTGCCATGACCGCCGCGAACTCGGAAATCTTCATGTCAATGACAGGGGAGTCGTCCTCCAGTTTGAATACGGCAAGCTGCAGCCTTCCGCGAGCGAAATCCATTGATTCAGTGGAAGTTGTATGGCGTAGCAGACCTGTGATTTCACCTGCGGCAATCTTTTCCGGATAGAACATCAGGTCAATGCCCATTTCGGTGAAAAGGTATTTGTTGTCGTAGGAGAGATATTCCTCGTCATTGATCCGGGCGCATACCTTCTTGCAGCCCAGCTTCTTGGCGAGAAGGGCACTGACGATGTTCACATCCTGGGATTCGGCCGGATTCACGGCAATGAACAGGTCGGCGCTTCCTACACCGGCTTCCTTCAGTACCTTGATGGACGAGAGATTGCCGGTAATCGTGACAATGTCCGCCGTCATACTCAGCCTCGAGAGGCGTTCTGCATCGCAGTCGATGACCGTGATGTCGTTGGCTTCATTGCTCAGCATCTTCGCAAGATGGGACCCTACTTCCCCTGCGCCTTCAATGATGATCGTCATAATTTGATATCTATATTATTGATTGCCGATAGTATTGATTGTCAATTCCAAAAATACTGGTCCGTATTGTCTGTCCGGGAGATTGCCTTTTTCCCGTGACGCAGGGCCTGCCACAGGATGCTGCCCCTGTACAGACCTCCGATCAATGCATGAGGATGTGCCTTGAGGCGTGCAGCCACCTTCCCGGGGTCCGGGGCAATGCCGAGTTTGCGGAACTCCCTGTGTGCATTCAGGACAGCCCTGAACGATGCCCAGTCGAGTTTCAGCAGGTATGCCGTCGCAGCAAGCCCGTCTATCAGCATTCTCACGAAAATTTTCCTCCCAGCTTTCCGGCACGCTTCCCGGCAGATTTTCCCGATCTCCTCACCAGACATTTTCCCGACATCCTTCTCCTTTGTCATCAGCAGCGCTTCCGTAGATGGAAGATTGTTCTGGAGCATCAGGAGGTTGTTCCTGTAGTTCAGTTTCAGTTTCCACGGAGATTTTGCCGGCAGGGTTCCTCCGCCCACATGCCACACAACGGATTTGTATGCTGTGCGCACCTCATATCCGGCCGTCTGCATCCTCCAGCAAAGGTCTATCTCTTCCATGTGGGCGAAGAATCTCTCATCAAGACCTCCCATTTCCCTGAAGACAGAGCTCCTTACCATCATGCATGCCCCTGATACCCAAAGGATTGCGTTGTCGTGGTCGTATTGCCCTCCGTCCTTTTCCACGGTTCCTAGCATTCGTCCGAGGCAGAAAGGGAATCCGAACCGGTCTATCAGTCCTCCTGCTGCTCCGGCGTATTCGAACATCTCCCGGTCGGACATCGAGTGCAGTTTCGGAGCGCAGGCCCCTGTCCGGGGATATTTTTCCATCGTCTCCAACATCGGCCCGAGCCAGCCTTCGGAAAATTCAATATCGCTGTTCGCGAGAACGAAATACTCCGCATCCACCATGCCCAAGGCCTTGTTGTAGCCTCCGGTGAATCCCAGATTATGGTCGAACACTATACGTTCCACCTCAGGGAACTCTTTTTCGAGCATTTCGACGGAACCGTCCGTAGAACCGTTGTCCGCAACAATCACAGCCGCGTCATGACCTTTCACGGAGGATATCAGCCCGGGAAGATAATTCCTGAGATAATCCACTGTGTTCCAGTTCAATATTACAACGGCTACCTTCATTGTCCGAATCCTCTCAATGGCTTCCGCCGCATCCGCATTCCCCGTTTCCGCAACCGTCTCCGTGGCCTCCGCAGCAGCCTTCGCCATGTCCGCATTCTCCCTCTCCGTGCTCACATTCTCCTTCACCGTGACAGCCCCCGTGGCATCCTCCGTGACAATGACATTCGTGAGGCAGATATTCGCCGTGCAGACCTTCCGTAAGTTCCTTCTCTGTGGCGTCCCTGACGGAAATGATCTCGCCTCTGAAATGCAGGGTCTTCCCGGCAAGGGAATGGTTGAAATCCATCGTCACCGCATCTTCCTTCACTGCCCTTACAATGCCCATGCATACCATCCCTGAGGAATTCAGCATCGGAATCCTGTTCCCGACTTTCAGCAGGTCCTCCTGGACCTTCCCATCGGTCATGAATGCCTCCATCGGGATGTCGAACTGTTTCTTCGGGTCAGCCTCCCCGTATCCTTCCTCAGGAGAGAGGGTGAATTCGAATCTGTCCCCGGCACCGAGTCCTTCCAGGTTCTCCTCGAACTTCTCGAGAAGCATGCCCGTTCCGTGAATATAATCGAGTGGCTTCGTTTCGAGCGATTTGTCCACTATCTCCCCGTCCACTTCCAGCTCGTACCTGAGAGCCGCAACTTTGTTTTTTCCTATTGTCATGATTATTTGTGTTTCGGTTTATCCTTTGTGTCCCGCAAATATAATATATTATGCGCTGAATACTACATTTTCGAAAGCGATGGTAGGTATCTGGCGGCTCAGCCCGTTCCTCGGGTCGTCTCCGGCCGCGATGAGGGAGTTCCACAGCGAGACCATGTTCCCGGTGATGACCATGCTTTCCACCGGACCCGTGATGATTCCGTTCCGGAATTCATATCCTCCGACGCCGTAGGAGAAATCCCCGGTGGCCCCGTTGCAGTTCCCGCCGTTGAATTCAGTCACCAGGATGCCGTCTCCGCAGAGTCCGAGAATCCTGTCCCGTCCCATCCTTTCCGGGTCAAGCCCTTCCCTCAATGCGGATGTAAGTTTCTCTGAATCTTTTACATAAGGCAGCAGCACCGGCCTCATTGCACTTTCCGATGTCGGCTCCATGCCGAGCTTCCCGGACATATAAGTGCTGATGAAATACTCCTTCACCACTCCTTCCGAGACAATATCCCTGTCAATGCATGCCCTGCCTTCCGAATCGAACAGAATAGACCCGCTCATTCCCTTGACACCAGGCCTGTCCACGAGAGTGAATCCGTCTCCGAATATCTTTTTGCCGAGGGCGTCCGTAAGGAATGATGACTTCTGGAAAATCGCCCGCCCTCCGAGAGCGTTGAGGACCGGCTGCACGAGCCGTCCGCTGACCCTGTTGTCCACTACCATCCTGTAGCATCCTCCTTCCTTCCTGACCGGATTAATCTGCGACACTGCCTCGCGCACAGCCTTCAGTCCGGCCCCGGAGCCGCGTATGCCCTCGGGACTTATGGCATAATCCCACCAGAGTCCGCTGTAGATATTGCCTCCGGCATCTTCCACGGATACCTGGCTGCAAACCTCGAACGAAGTCTCCAATTGTCTGCACCTCAGACCGTTGGAGTCTATGAGCAAGGTATCGGTAAGGGTATTGTTGTATTCGGCTTCCTCGGATATGAGTTTCCAGCCTTCCCCGGATGAGCCTTCTTTGCCATATATGGAAGCCTCCCTGACCATCCTCATTTTGTCTTCGGCCGTCACGGAATCATAGTCATACCAGCACAGTTCCATTTCGTCACCCCTTACTGCATTTTTCGCTGTCTCCGATTCGTAAGGCAGCCTGCGATATGGGTCTTCGGCCATCAGCCTGACATTCTCCACAGCCTGTTTCATGAAATGGCCAATGCTCCTGTCATCCAGGCGGTTGGTCGAGAATACACCGTATTTGCCGTCAGCGAAAATCCTGAAAGTCAGGGCCCTGTCTCCGGTCTGGCGGATATTGTCAATCTCCCCGTTCAGCAATGCATATATGTCAGTCCTCGCCTTGTCCAATGATACCTGCACACCCGAAGCCCCGGCCTTCAATGCTGATTCCAGGCTCCTTTCCGCCATTGCAATCTCTTCCGCGGATATGGCGAAAGCCAGATTCTCTATTCCATTCTGATTGTCCATCATCATTCTCCTCCTACCAGCAGATTATTGACCAGCACGGTCGGCATCCCGCAGCATACCGGCACCGACTGTCCTTTGCCGCATGTCCATGCGCTGTCGTCTATAATGCAGTCATTCCCGACCGCCACGATATCCTTCAGCGACTGGGGACCGTTGCCGATGACATTCACGTCATTTATCGGGCGTGTAAGATGCCCGTTCTCGATGAGAAATCCGTTCTTGACGAAGAACGTGAAGTCTCCTTCCCCGATTTTCACCTGGCCGTTGCTGAACTCGTTGACATAGATTCCTTTCTTCACTGAAGCGATGATTCCTTCCGGTGACGCGTTGCCGCTCTCCATGTATGTAGCCCTCATGCGTGGTATCGGAGATGACCTGAAAGTGTCCCTCCTCCCGTTTCCCGTAGGGGACACTCCGTAGAATTTCGCGCTTATCCTGTCATGAAGGTAGGATGTAAGCACCCCGTTCTCGACCATCATCGTCCTCTGTCCCGGGACTCCTTCATCGTCGAAATTCAGGGAACCGCGGTTGCCCCTGATCGTGGCGTCGTCCACTATGTTGATCCCGTCGGCGCATATCTTCTGGCCCATCTTGTCCGAGAAAATGGACTGGCCCTTCCTGTTGAAATCCGCCTCGAATGCGTGCCCCATCGCCTCGTGGAGCAATATGCCCGAAGCTCCTGCTCCCATTACCACCTGCATCTGTCCTCCTTTCGGCCGCTCCGCCTCGAATGCCGCATCCATCCCGTCGGCAATAGATGCAGCCATCTCCTCCAAAAGTTCTTCCGTGAGCATTTCCGCACCTTTGCGGAAACTTCTGGACGCGTTCCTGCCTATCTTTTTCCCTTTGTCGACGGCTGTCACCATCGCCTGGAGAGTTGTCATTGGCCGGGTCTCGTATTTGAGTTCCCCGAATGAATTGTACATCATCAGGTCGCTCGTCTGGTCGGACAATACGCAGCTGATGCTGATGATCCGTCCGTCCTTGCGCTTGATGGCGTCCTCAAGCCTGTAAAGCCAATCCACAGCAACTGAAGGGCTTAGGTTCCTCCAGTCGGAAACTATCGGGTATCTGTCCGCAGCCGGATTGGGCCTGCCCTGGAAGAGCCTCCTCACAAGTCTTCCCCCGTTTGAATCCTGATGAGTGTATGTAGCTCCAATGCTCCTGGTATCCCTCGGTGCAACAGCCCCGCAGCCAAGCCCCTGGGCTATTGCGGAAGCCGCCTCGGCCGCAGCCGTCATGTCTTTCTTCAATGTACTCTCCGAGTAGGCATAACCTGTCTTCTCCCCGCAGAGCACCCTTATGCCAACGCCGTAGTCCACGTTCAGTCCTCCGGACGAGACCTTCCCGTCCATGAGCTGGTGCACCTGGTCAATCGTGTTCTCGAAAAACAGGTCACAGTAATCCCCTCCGTGCGAGAGTGCCGTCACGGCCAAATCCGCCATATCCTTGTCAGTGACCTGGAACAGCTCCTGATAATGAGTCTTGTCAAGTATCATTTCCCTTTGTTTCCTAAGTGGTGATCGAATACGCCACTTCCTTTATGCGGTCATATTTCTCGCTGTCCTTGATGATTAGCCCGTCTTTCCTGCCTTCCGCCACCACCTTGAACGGAATTTCGGAATTGTCCGCGAGGATCCATCTGTCAGCGAGAGGGACATAGTCCTCGAAGAAATAATGCAGGCCGACCACATATCTCCTCCTGATTGTAGCCTCCGGAATATTGTGCCCTCCGGCGGCAACCCTTGCCTTGACCCGCTCCACGGCCAGGTCCGGGGAATTCAGCCAGAAATACAGGACAGTCACTTCATAGCCGTTGCTCTGCGCGTATTTCACCATCTTCTTCAGGCTTCTGGTGGCCAATGTGGTCTCGATGGCGAAATCCTCCAGTCTCCTGAACAGATAGTTTATCTTCAGCAGCATGAGTTTGCTGGCCTGGATCGATGCCGAATCCGGGCTGAAGGGTGACAGGCTCTTGGCGAATTCGTCGGAATTCACGAACTGGCTGCATCCCAGCATCTCGGGAAGCAGCGCGTAGGACGCCGTAGTCTTCCCGGCGCCGTTGCATCCTGATATGATGTAGAGTTTCGGCATTGTATGGTCAAATTATTTCTTTTCCGGATGTGTCACCCCGTAACCGAACAGGGCGAAATCTCCCTTGCAAGGGTCTCCCGGGAAGATGTCGGCGAACGCACCGGTGATTTCCTTCACCGTGGTTATGTCCTTCTGCTTCCTTCCGGTAAGCCCGAGTATGACTGCGACGTCATATACATGAACGTCCAGAGGTATGAGCAGTCCGGACGGGGAAGTGTTCTTCCAGACTCCGAGGTCCACCCGGCCGTCATTCCTGACCAGCCACCTGCGCATCATGTTTATCTTCTTGTTCGGGGCCTTGAGGTCCTCCTTCTGTCCGAAAATCCTGGTCCGGATGTCCGGTACCGCAAGGCTTTCCATGCTGTCTGACCCGGAATACAAATCTTTCAGCCTCCGGCAAATCGCCGCGGTCTCGCTCCACTTGACGGTCCTGTGTATGCTTGCGTCATCGTCCCTCCATTCTCGCTTCATCACGTAGTCGTAAGGCTTCCAGTCCATGTGGTCGAACAACCTGCCGCAGTCCCTTACTATCATTGCCCTGCGTCCCCAGGCAAAGTGCGCAGCGAAAACCGCCGCGATCTCAATGTCCTTGAGCCCGCACTTTCCGCTGCGCATCATTTCCGCAAATCTTTTCGGGAAGATTATCGGGTCCTCCCGGAAATATTGCTCGTCATTGTATTTCTCCGCCCATTCCTTGAGAATGGCTGAAGTATTGTTGTCCATCCGCTTACTATCCTTCTGTAGCTGACTCCAGCTTCTTCATGATGGAGAAGATGAAGGTTGCAGATATGAGACACAGTGCGATGAGAAGTGTCCATACACCCCAGAGAGGAACCTTGTTCCATATGGCTCCCGGTATTGACACGAGGTAGTTTCCGATGGCGGTCGCTGCGAACCAGCATCCCATCATGGCTCCCTTGTACTTAGGAGGAGCAACCTTCGACACGAAGGAAATTCCCATAGGGGAGAGGAGAAGCTCCGCGAATGTCAATATGAAATATGTGGAAATCAGCCAGTCAGGTGATACGAGGTCAGGGCTTACGGTTCCGCCGAGCTCCTTAGGTGAAGCGAGGCCGATCGAAGCGATGGTGAGAATCGTGAATCCTACAGCGGCCACTACCATTCCGAGACCAATCTTCCTCGGAGCTGAAGGCTCTTTGCCTTTCTTGGCCAATGCACCGAATATCGCGAGGGAAACCGGAGTTAGGGCTACCACGAAGAACGGATTGAACTGCTGGAAGTCTGAAGGAAGGATGTTCACTACGGTGTCCATTCCGGAATAGATGGCGAATGCTCCGCCCCAGAGAACCAGGGTGCAGATCCCGCAGAGAATCCTGCCCCTGTTGCTTTCGCTCTGGAAAATTCCGAACAGGGTGTAGACGGAAACGGCAATGAGGAAGAGGCATCCGATATTGAAGCCCATCCTGTTGAGGCCGGTTACTGAACTTGCGGTATAGTCACGTGCGAACAATGTCATTGTGGCTCCGTTCTGGTGGAATGCCATCCAGAAGAAAATAACGACTGCGAACACGAGCATGAGGGCTGTGATGCGGCTCTTGGTCTGTGCAGGAGTGAGCTCGACTTCTTCCTTGTTGGCGGCTTTGGCCTGCTTTGCATTCACGTCAGCATGCTTGAACCAGTTGCGGCATCCGAAATAGATGAGAACTGAAACAATCAGGGAGATGCAGGCTACTGCGAAACCGTAGTTGTATGCGCTGGAGAGTTTCTCGATGTAGAACTGGCTGAAAGTGGCCACGTCCATGCCCGCAGCACCCGGCATTGTCCCAGCGAGGGAAGCGAGCTTGTCTGCGTTCACGAGATTATTGTCCATTATCTGGTGAGCAAGAGCCGGAATCTCGGCATTGTACACGAGTCCTGACTTGCTGAGTCCGAAGTTGGTGACCGCCTTTGCCATGGAAGGTGCGAACATGGCGCCGATGTTGATGGCCATGTAGAAAAGGCTGAATGCGGAATCCCTCTTGTCTGCATATTTCGGATCGTCGTAGAGATTTCCGACCATCACCTGGAGATTGCCCTTGAAGAGTCCGGTTCCGAGGGCGATGAGTGCCAATGCACCGAACATCAGGATCTTGCCGAACGTGTCAGGAGCGGTAGGAATCGACAGGCAGAGGTATCCGAAGAACATCACCGCGATACCGATGGTGACGCATCTGCCGTAACCGATCTTGTCGGCAAGCATTCCGCCGAACAAAGGCATGAAATAAACTCCTGCGAGGAAGATTGAATAAATCTGCGTCGCAGCAGCGGCGCTGAATCCGAATTTGGCCTGGATGAACAGGAGGAAGATGGCAAGCATCGTGTAGTAGCCGAATCGTTCTCCCGTATTGGCGAGGGCTAAGGCGAATAGACCTTTAGGCTGGTTTTTGAACATATTTTAGTCTGTTAAGGGTTTGTATCTTCTTCTGAATACAAATATATACAAAAAAACTCGGTTTCCCCCGGAAAAAATGTATATTTGTGGTTCAGGTGATATAATATTTTTTATGCTGATTGGAGCTGAAATCATAAAGGGAGCGCTCCGGCTGCTGGCTCTGCAACCGTTGAAACTGCATTACTTCTGGGGAAAGTGCATCTCCTGGATACTCCGGGTCCCGATGCGCTACAGGCGTGATGTCGTGATGGTCAACCTGTCCCGTTCGTTTCCTGAAAAAAAATACAAGGAACTTGCCGGCATCGCCGACGGATTCTATGCCCATTTCGGAAGGATACTGGCCGAAACCATATGGTTCGCCGGTTCAGTGAAAGAAAGCCGTTTGTCGAATTCGGGTATATGCAGAATCGTGAACATGGATCTCCTTTCCGCCATGTACGAAGAATCTCCCGGGGTGATGATCATGACGTCGCATCTCGGCAACTGGGAAATTATCGGGGGCTTCATGCATTATCCGGCCATCGGACAGAAACTTCCTGTCCCGTTCGGGGAGAAGGACATTACCGTGGTATACAAGGCTCTCAACAGTCCTGTATGGGACAAGGTGATGCGCGAGAACCGCTGCGCGCCGGTGAAAGTGGACATGGACAGCTGCTGTGTAGAGTCACGGGACATAATGCGTTTTGTCATTGACCACCGTCACGAGAAACGCATCTACATTTTCCCGACCGACCAGGCTCCTTACAAATACGCCTCATACCATACCGTGGACAATTTCATGCACCAGCCTACCAAGACCATGACCGGCGGGGCTTCGCTCGCAAGGAAACTGAAATTGTCGGTATGCTACATGGGCATGACCGAGAGGCCGGAAGGAGGCTATGACATACGTTTCGAGGAATTGTGCCGGGATGCGTCGCAATGTTCGGTGGAAGAACTGATGAACGGGTTCTACGCATGTCTTGCCCGGGACATCGAGGCCCAGCCATGGAACTATCTCTGGTCCCACAAAAGATGGAAAAAATAAACATAAACTGTGACTGATATGGACAAAATGAAATTATTCCCAGTTCTGGCTGCCATCATGTGCATTCCTTGCATGGCTTCTGCACAGACATCCGGCATGGATCCGGAAGGCAGCCTCGTATATTCCCTTCCGAGGACATCTGTCAGGCTCGAAGTAGTGGCTGAGCGCGAGGCATTCTATGCCGGCCCTTATGCCAAATATGCAGGAAAATATCTCGGAATCGAGGCTCGCCAGAAAGATGCCGTGACCTTTACCGTGAAATCGGTCAGGATGACACCTCTCGTCGAGGCTGACCAGGAATGCCGTTATTCGATTGCCCCGGGAGCGGGGATGCCGGCATTTCTTTCCCTGACTTCCCAGGGCCTGGTATCCATTTCAGCGGGAGCTTCCGAAGGTACGGAATGGAGATTCCCTTCCGCAAGAGGGGCTGATTTCGCCGAGAAGGGAGTGTCCTCCAATCTCACATCCGAGTCCACCACCCTGTACCGCAACGTGAAGAACGAGTCATCCTACAACAAGGTGGCCGTCCAGCAGGAAATGGTGGTCCAGAAATCCCCTGACGCGAGGGCCAGGGAGGCTGCTGACATGATTTTCAACCTCAGGAAGAAGAGGGTGCAGATTATCACCGGGGACACTGATGCGACGTTCAGCGGCGAGGCCCTGAATTCGGCAATCGAGGAGATAGCCCGCCTCGAGAAAGAATATATGGAAATGTTCATCGGGTACAGCGAATATTCCGAGCAGAAGATGAATTACGAGGTGGTGCCTTCCGTCGGCAACGAATCCCAGATGTATGTGGCATTCAGGCTTTCGGACACGAAGGGACTAGTGCCTGCGGAAGACATGTCAGGCAAGCCTTATCTTCTCGAGTTTGCGGTGCAGCCGGTATCGGTTCCTGCCGGGAAGTCATCTCCGGCCAAGGGCAATGTCGCACATTACAGGATTCCGGCCACATGCGAAGTGAAACTTAGTGACGGGGTCAATGTCCTCCTCCAGAGCCGCATGCCGGTGTACCAGCTCGGCGTGGAGAGCACATTCCCTTTCATAGTGAAATAACCGACAATATCTAAATACGCAATATTATGACAATCAAAGATCTTGAACCGAAAATCGTGTGGGAGAACTTCTACGGCCTCACACGCATTCCGCGTCCTTCGAAGCATGAGGAAAAAGTACAGCAGTATCTTCTCGACTGGGGCAAAGCCCGCGGAATCGAAGTTTTCAGGGACGATACCGGCAATATCATTTTCCGCAAGCCTGCAACTCCTGGATACGAGAACCGCAGGGGAGTCATTTTCCAGGGCCACATGGACATGGTGCCCCAGAAGACTGCTGACACGGTCCATGATTTCCTGACGGATCCTATTGAGACAGAGGTGCTTGGTGAATGGGTAGGAGCCAAGGGTACGACTCTCGGGGCTGACAACGGAATCGGTGTGTGCATCGGCCTCTCCGTTCTGGAAGACAATACGTTGAAGCACGGACCTGTGGAAGTCCTGGTGACCTATGACGAGGAAACAGGAATGACGGGAGCGGACTGCCTGAAGCCGGGCGTCCTCCAGGGAGACATCCTTCTGAATCTCGACTCCGAGACCGAAGGGGAGCTTTATATCGGATGCGCAGGCGGTCTTGACGGCACGGCCGATTTCTCATACAATACTGTTGCTGCCCCTGAAGGCTATGAGGGATGGAAACTTACGGTGAAAGGTTTCTCCGGAGGCCATTCCGGAATGGATATAATATTGTACAGGGCCAATGCCAACAAGGTGGCTGCACGCATCCTTCTTCCCCTGATGGAAAAATACGGGGTGAAGGTCACCGGATTCACCGGCGGAAGCCTGAGGAACGCAATTCCTTTCGAGGCTGAAGTGTCTATGCTCGTTCCTGACGCTTCTGCGGAGGAGGTCAAGGCTGCAGTCGAGGCTTCGTTCGCAGTTGTAAAGGCTGAATATGCGGAGACTGATCCGGGAGCAGCCTGCTTCTTCGTGAAGGAGGAAGGTGCTGCGGCATATATAGAGGACGAGGTCATGCTTCGTGCCGTCAAGGCCATCATCGCCTGTCCGGACGGAGTGGAGAGGATGAGCGCATCTGTGGAGGGACTTGTGGAGACTTCCAACAATATGGCCGTAGTCAGGACTGAGGACGGACACCTCACGGTACGCTGCCTCATGAGAAGCTCGGTGGACACCTCCAAGGAAAATCTCGCCGTGAAGATGCGTTCCGTATTCGAGCTGGCCGGAGCTGCCTTCTCGACACAGGGAGGCTATTCCGGATGGACACCGAAGCCGGAAACTCCTATCATCGGGACCATAAGGGATGTCTACAAGGAGAAGTTCGGGGCCGAGATGAAGGTCATGGCAATCCATGCAGGACTTGAATGCGCTCTTCTCGGTGCGAAATATCCGGCATGGGACATGGTTTCGTTCGGACCTACCATCGTACATCCGCATTCTCCGGACGAGAGGGTGAAAATCGACACCGTGGCCAAGACATGGGAGTTCGTGAAGGCCGTTCTCGAGAATATACCTGAAAAATAGCAGGACAATACATGATAATCATTGCAGAGAGCGGAGCCACCAAGACCGACTGGCGCTCCATATCCGATGACGGCAGAATATATGCCATGAAGACACCCGGCATGAATGTGGCGACGGCTGATGCCGCATTCATAGAGAATGTGCTCCGGGAAGCAGTCCCGGGGCTCAATCCCGCCGGGGAGCATGTAACGGAAATCCATTTCTATGCTGCCGGACTTATCACCACCGGTGACAAGGTTCCCGACAGCGCCAAAAGGCTGGATGCCGTGTTCAGGCAGGCATTTCCGGATGCCGGGATAGAATATGCCTCGGATCTTCTGGATGCTGCCCGTGCCGTGTGCGGACGCGGACCTGGTATCGCTGTGATTCTCGGTACCGGTTCGAACACCTGCGAATACGACGGAGAGAAAATCGTGAAGAACGTCCGCTCCGGGGGATTCATCCTCGGGGACGAAGGCGGTGCGGCGAGCCTGGGGCGCAGGTTCATGGCGGATTTCCTGAAAGGTCTCGTGCCGGAGGAGATTGCCACGGAATTCGCGTCTGCGTATCAGGTGGATTATCTCACTGTCGTCCAGAACGTTTACAAGGGAGTCGTGCCTGCGAGATATCTCGGATCGTTCGCCCCTTTTATCACGGGCTGGTACGACAGGAGCGATTATGTGAGAAATCTGGTGGACTCCAATTTCCGGGATCTCTTCACCCGATGCCTGTCACAGTACGACCTGAAGAACCGCAAGGTGGGAGTAGTCGGCGGATATGCCTTCGCACTCAAGGACATACTTCTCCGCAATGCGGCCGAATCCGGCATTGAGATATCCGAAATCATGGCCTCTCCTATTGACGGCCTTGTAAAATATCACAGGAATATTGAATAGGAAATGAATACTACTGAACAATCTTCCAACTATCAGAATCTGCAGGACATGACTGTGGAGGAAATACTGACCGGAATAAACAACGAGGACAGGCAGGTCCCGATAGCCGTGGCCCGGGAAATTCCGCAGATAAGCCGCCTTGTGGACGGCATCGTGGAACGTATGAAGCGGGGCGGACGCGTATTCTATCTCGGGGCCGGCACAAGCGGCAGGCTCGGAGTGGTGGACGCATCCGAGATACCTCCTACCTACGGAGTACATGACAAATTCATCGGCCTCATAGCGGGCGGTGACAAGGCCATAAGGAATGCCGTAGAGGCCGCAGAGGACAATCCTGATCAGGGATGGAATGACATATTGCCGTTCGGACCGGACGAGAACGACACGGTTGTGGGCGTGGCTGCGTCAGGCCGCACCCCATACGTTATCGGAGCTGTCAGGAAAGCCCGGGAAAACGGCCTGCTGACAGGCTGCATCACTTGCAACGAAGGTTCAGACCTTGCTGCCGCCTCCGAGATTCCAGTCGAGGTGGTCGTGGGACCTGAGTTCGTGACAGGCAGCACGAGGATGAAGTCAGGCACTGCCCAGAAACTTGTCCTGAACATGATTTCCACCGCGGCCATGATCCGTCTCGGACACGTGAAGGGTAACAAGATGGTGGACATGCAGCTGACCAACAAGAAGCTCGTTGACCGCGGTTCGAGGATGATAATGGGCGAGACCGGAATCACGGATTACGACCTTGCCAGAAGGCTTCTGCTCAAATACGGATCAGTCCGCAAGGCCGTTGATGCATATATCGGAGGGGATAAGGATGCGGAGTGAGAAATATCCTTCCGAATTGCTGGAAAATGCCGTAGATGCCATAAGTTCATTGCCGGGAGTGGGTGAAAAGAGCGCTCTCAGGCTTGCCCTGCATCTTCTCAAGCAGCCTGTGGAGAACGTCCGCCATTTTTCCGATTCCATACGGAAACTGAGGGAGGATGCCAGATATTGCCGTACCTGCATGATGATTTCAGATTCCGAGGAATGCTCCATCTGCCGGGACAGGACGAGGGACCACAGGACGATATGTGTCGTGGAAAATGTCAGGGATGTCATGAGCATAGAGGCTACAGGACAGTACCACGGAGTCTATCATGTGCTCGGCGGCAAGATTTCACCTATAGACGGAGTAGGACCGTCCGATCTTACCATTGCTGCGCTGAAGTCCAGGGCAGAGGCGCTTGCGGCTGACAGCCCGGAAAACTCCGAAGTCATTTTCGCCCTGAGCGGGGATGTGGAAGGGGAGACCACCTCATTCTACATTTACAGGCAGATTTCCGGATTCGGAATCAGGATCTCCTCGCTTGCCCGTGGACTCGGTTTCGGGGATGACCTGGAGTATGCTGACCAGCTGACCCTGGGACGCTCAATCGTCAACCGTCAGATTTTCAAACCAAGATGACAATATGGATATTGTTAAAGACATTCTCCTCGCTGCATCCCTGTGTGCTGACTGTTTCGCGGTGGCGCTCTGCGCAAGCGTGTCCATGTCCGGGGTGAAATGGAAGGAAGTAATGCGTATCGCATTGATTTTCGCAGTGATACAGACATCGCTCCTGTTCGTGGGATGGGCATTCGGGGATTTTATCGCCAGATATATCATCAAGATAGTGAGCTACGTGGGAATGCTGCTCCTGGTGTTCGTCGGCGGCTCGATGATCAAGGAAGCCTTTTCGGATGAGGATCCAAGGAACCTGAGCGGTTTGAGAAACATAGTGATTGCCGGAATCGCGGACAGCATTGATGCTTTGGCTGTGGGAATATCGATGTCAATGGCGGGACGCGGACTTTCCGGGATGTGGGTCCCGGTAGTTGCCGTGTTCGTCATAACGGCATTCTCGGTGGTGCTCGGAATCAAGGGCGGCAGTTTCATAGGCAGCAGGTCCGGCAGGCCGGCGGCCGTCATAGGAGGCATAGTGCTCATCTGTCTCGGAATCAATATACCTCTCGGATTGTTCTGAGCATGCATCGTAATTCCGCTTAATGGTTAAACGATTAACTGACTTTTGCCCCGAAAACTAAATTTTCCAGTGAAATTCCAGATTTTTTGACGATATTGCAGAATGTTGCGATATCGTCATTAATTTTGTTAACCATGTCGAAAGTAACCATCAAACAGATTGCCGCCAACCTCGGCGTGTCCACTGCTACCGTATCCATTGTCCTGAACGCGAAACGGGACAGTTTCGGACGTCTTGTATGTTCCATCGGAGAAGAGACTGCCGAGCGGGTGCTCAATGAAGCCAAACGATTGGGTTACAGGCCGAACCGTGCCGCTGCGAGCCTGCGTACCGGCAAATGGAACACCATCGGTGTCATCGTTACAGACGTTGCCAACCATTATTTTTCCGGAGCCATCCGCTATATTGAGGATGAGGCCATGAAGGACGGCTATCTCGTGGTGACTTCCAGCTCGGACGAGAAACTCGAGACATTCGGAAATGTTCTCAAAACTTATCAGCAGAACGGCATAGCAGGCATTATAATGACTCCGTGCCCAGGCTCCGGGAAACTGGTCCAGTCCTGTATTGATACCGGTATCCCTGTAGTCATGATGGACAGATATTTCGAATGGGCGGGTTGTGGCAAAGTATCACTTGACAATATCAAAGTCGGTCGCATGGCTGTGGAACATCTGGTTTCAGGGGGCTACAGGAAAATCGAGATGATATCCTATTTCCAGGATACCACCACCATAGTCGGCAGGGAAATCGGCTACATGAAGGCAATGGAAAACGCCGGCTTGCAGGGATATGTCCGGGTGCACAGGGCTGAGTACGGCAATGCCGGGGATTTCTGTTTCAGGGCCATCGAAGATGCTATAGCGAGAGGGACCGAAGCCATGTTCATAGCCACCAATACATTGACGCGTCATTGCATAAAGGCGCTTACTGAACTTAGGGTCTCTGTCCCTGACCAGCTTGCGGTGGTATGTTTCGATGAAAGTGATATATATCAGTTCTTCAATCCTACTATTACATACATACGCCAGTCATGCGAGGATATGGGACGCAAGTCTGTTTTGCTTCTCAAGGATATGCTGGAGAGGGGCGAGGCCAACAAAACCATAGTGCTCGAGCCGGAAATGATATATGGAGACTCTTCCAGGCCGAAAGCGGGCCGGGTATCGGAATGCAGCCATGGACCTGGCGTTTCCGGCATTTCCCAGGAAGATTCGGTGCTTCTCAGCGGTGTCATGTTCGGAAATACAGGAGGATGGACGAAGGAGACCCAGTTCATCAGTGAATGCGGCTCATCCTATCTCGTCGCGCACGGTCTTTCAGTGCCTGTGGAGGATGCATCCACTGTATTCCATGCTCCGGCCAGCGGAAAATATCATATTGCAGTGCGCTCGAGGAACTGGACCGGGGAGATGAGTGATGCTCCGGGTCCGGGACAGTTCAGGATAGTCATTGACGGACGGTCGTGCGGCAGCATATTCGGGGATACGGGCAAAGGCTGGAAATGGTATGACGGAGGCCATATCTATCTGTCCGAGGGGAACCACAATCTTGCCGTCCATGATATTACCGGCCTGGATGCCAGATTCGACAGCGTGCTGCTGACATTGACGGGTTATTTCCCGGATGACAGCATCGATACCGTGTGGGCATTGCGCAACAGGCTTTCAGGTTCGGATTCCCCTGCCGGGGAGACCGCGAGGTTCGATGTCGTCGTTGCAGGAGAAGGCCTGGCAGCAGAATGTGCGGCGATTGCAGCTGCGAGGCGCGGTATGAAAGTGGCTCTCATAAGCGGTAGGAAAGTGCTCGGAGGTGACAATTCCTCTGAAGTCAGGCTTGGACTATATGGAAAACAGAATCTCGGGCCGTTCCCGTCGCTCGGTTATCTGCTCAACGAGTTCGCACCTGCGGAAGGGGGCGATGCAGGACCGGCCTCGAGATACGGTGACGAGGAGAAGATGGAAGCTGTCCTTGCCGAAAGGAATATAACCCTGTTCCTTGGTTATGCGGTCAGGAAGGTACTCAAGTCGGGCCTGAGGAGACTCAATTCCGTAGAGGCCGTGTCGGTGGAGGATTATTCATCCATAGTGGTGCCGGGAGATATTTTCATAGATTGCACGGACACCGGACTTCTCGGGACACTTTCAGGAATCGGCCTTCTCAAGAGCGGCACGGGAGACGGTACAGGAATTTCGGGTACGCTTCAGTGGAACGTCAGGACATCGAGGATAGTGGAGACATTCCCGGAATGGGACTGTTGGGCGGATGTCGGGGAGACGGCCGTCGTGAAGTCTTTAGGAGGAAAATGGGACTGCGGCAGGACCGTCTTCCAGGCAGAGGCTCCGGAAACTCTCGAAGCTTTGCGGGACAGGGGATTGTACACTCTCTACTCGGTATGGTCATATATGAAGAACAAGTCCTCCATCAGGGGAAGTATATATAATATGGCATTGGACTGGGTGGGACTGGTGCCGGGAATCACGGATGCCGGGAGGATTCCGGGAGATGTGGTGCTGAGGCAGAAGGACCTTTCAGGCGGAAATGCCTTCAGTGACGCCTGCGTGGCACTGGGCAGGAATGTATCGGTTCCTTTCAGGTGCCTGTATGCACGGGATGCCGACAATCTGCTCATGGCAGGCGGCTCCGTCAGCATTTCACCGGAGGTGTGGAAGCAGTCCGTTACTCCGCGTTTCCTGGCGATGACAGGGGAGGCTGCCGGGCTTGCCGCCGCCGTTTGCCGTGAACACGGTCTTCTCCCGGGCAAGATTCTGCAGAAGTCATTTGACCTTCTCGGTGTGGAGTTCGATGCCGGAGCCGGCAGGACTAATGTGCCTTACCGCCAGACGTATGATCTGGACAGGAAATGAAACGAAAATGCAAAATAATAAACTAATGGTTGCTATGAACAAACAAAATTCTGTAATGCTCCTGGCCACAAGATTCCAGGAACTTGGTGACTGGACTGTGGAACAGCAGTTCGTGCTTCAGATGGGTTCCAGCTATCTGCTGGCCCACGGCATCGGAAATCCTCTCGGAAAGGATGCCGTCACCGGATTCGAGGTGCCTGAGGCAGGCAGATACCGTCTTTATGTAAGGACCAAGAACTGGACACGTTATTGGTCGCAGGGACCTACTCCGGGCATCTTCCAGGTCAAGGTGGACGGTGTTGCCGACGGGGAGACATTCGGAACCGGCGACAGCGAGTGGCATTGGCAGGCAGGAGGGGAGTATGAACTGTCGGCTGGACATCACAGCGTGGCCCTTCACGACCTGACCGGACTCGACGGAAGGGCTGACGCTTTGATTTTCACTACCTCGGATGAAGTTCCGGGAGATTCTTTGGAGGATTACAAGGCTCTGAGAGCCAGCCTGCTCGGACCGGAGCCCGAGGAGGACAAGGGCGAATTCGACCTCGTGGTTGCAGGAGCCGGAATGTCAGGACTCTGCGCAAGCATTGCTGCCGCCCGTCTCGGCCTCAAGGTAGCATTGGTGCAGGACCGTTATATCCTCGGAGGAAACAATTCTTCGGAAGTGCGCGTGGGCCTCGGCGGCCAGATCAACATTGACCCATATCCGTCACTCGGCTATATCCTCAATGAAATAGGTCCGGACCGTATCGGAAACGCGAGGGGGGCACACCATTATCAGGACTGGAAGAAGATGGATGTCATATTGGCCGAGAAGAACATCACGTTGTTCGCCGGCTACACCATCGATTCCGTGATCAAGGACGGGGACAAAATCGCGTCATTGGGCGCCGTGGAGGCTACCAGGCAGAACCGCATCAGGATTGCCGGAAAATATTTCGCCGACTGCACCGGTGACGCTCATCTCGGAGTCCTGGCCGGGGCAGAGACAATGATGGGCCGTGAATCCAGGAGCCGTTTCGGGGAATCCCTTGCTCCGGAAAAGGCCGACGGATACACCATGGGAGTCAGCATAGAATGGTATTGCGAGGACTGGAACACGCCTTGCTCCTTCCCGGATTCCCTTGACTGGGGACTCAAACTGGACGAGACCACCGTGGAGCCTGTACACCGTGCCAACTGGTATTGGGAGGTCGGGATGAACGATGACCAGGTGGCTGATGCCGAGAAGATCAGGGACTATGGAATGTATGTGGCTTACAGCACGTTTTCATATTGCAAGAACCGTTATTCGAAGAAAGAGGACTGGGAATGCACCCATCTCACCTGGGTCAGCCACGTTTCCGGAAAACGTGAGAGCCGCCGCATAGTGGGCGACTTCATCCTCAGGGAGCAGGACCTCACCCGTCCGATTCCTCACGAGGACGGCACATGCACGACGACATGGCGCATCGACCAGCATTATCCTATGGAGGAGAACTCCCGGAAATATCCGGGTGCGGAATGGATGTCCTACGGAGTGCTCGTGCCTATTGACCCGTATCCGATCCCTTACAGATGTTTCTACTCGAAGGACGTTCCGAACATGTTCATGGCCGGAAGGGATATCAGCGTTTCCCACGTGGCTCTCGGCTCTGTGAGGGTCATGAGGACCTGCGGAATGATGGGCGAGGTTGTCGGCATGGCGGCGAGTGTCTGTGCGAAGAAGGGCATCATGCCGCGTGACGTATATACCGACCATTTCCAGGATCTCGTGGAACTGATGAAGAAAGGTACCGGAAGAACGGATGTTCCTTACACCCAGTTCTATCATCAGGTGGACAGGACAGGGCACCAGGCCGAGGACCGTTAATTTTCCGGATCATGAGAAAGACTATAGTTGCTTTGTGCCTCATGGCGGCTGCCGCCTGCGGGCAAGTGGGAAATGACAATGTCACAGGACGGATAACTGATGAAAACGGCCGTCCTGTGGCCGGTGTCAGGGTTTCTGACGGAAGGGAAATCGTTACGACTGATGCAAGGGGGCGTTACCGGATGCTCAGTGACAAGAGCTCCGGAATGGTCTTCGTCATCACCCCTTCAGGCTATTCCGCACCTTGCCGGGACGGTCTTACACCGTCTTTCTACTCGGCATTGACAGAACCGGCGGACAGGACGGAGAAGCATGATTTCCAGCTTGAAAGCGTGGGCCAGAGCCGTTACACTGCGCTTTTCGTCACGGACGTGCATCTGACCAACGAGGCTCCGAAGGATGACATCAGGTATTATACAGACTCCATCGCCCCGTTCCTCAGGAATACGGCTGAAAGATTCTCTGCGGACGGACCTGTGTATTGCTTCAATCTCGGGGATCTTTCTCATGACCTCTATTGGTACCGGAACGGACATACTGTTGCCGATGCCTGCAACGTATTGAAAAACACCGGATTTCCGGCTCCGTTATACAGCATTCCCGGCAACCATGACAATGACCCTGCCGTCACCACAGACAATACCGATTTCGATGCAGGGCATCTGTTCAGGAAGTCGTTCGGTCCGGAATACTATTCGCTGGACATAGGCGGTGATCATTATCTGATGCTCGACGATGTCATCTATGTCAACACCCCGGGACAGGGCAAGAAGACCGAAGGCGTGAAAGGGGCGAGGGACTATTATGGAGGATTCACCCGGGCGGAGATGGACTTTATCAGGAAAGACCTGGAATATGTCCCGTCTTCTTCGCGGGTGTTCGTGTGCGTGCATTGTCCAATACTGAAAGGCTCCAACGGTACATATTTCAAGGATGAGGCCCAGGTGGACACCCTGAACTCATTGCTTTCGAGATTCAGCTATTCCAGGATTTTTGCCGGACATGCGCACAAATGGGCTTTCGTGGAGAGTTCGCGTTTCAAGGGCATGACGAATTACACGTTCACGGCCCTGTCCGGAAGCATGTGGACCACCGCTCCTGACAAATTGCTCGGTACCCACGGGGAAGCTGCTGGCCTGATGGCGATGAGGTCCTCTGCGGATACAGTTGTGTATCAATGCGTAAGTCCGCGCGATCCGGAAAGTTCGATGAGAATATATGACATGAATGAGGTTCATTCCTATTACCGTGGCAATCCTCATGTCCGCGAATATTTCTCCGCCCATCCCGGCTGGGGTTGCGATTACGGCGGGCCCGGCTTCAGGAACAAGGTCTATGTCAATTGCTGGACTGTGGTGCCCGGATTCAGGCTCAGGGCTTTCGAATGCGGGAAGGAACTTGAGGTGAAAATGGTTTCGGACGAGGACCCTCTGCATTTTGTGAATTATTTCTTCCCGAAAGTGGCCGGGCCGTTCTATAGTGACGGGCAGAAATACCACAGTTGTTCCCACATGTATTCCGTTCAGGCGGGCTCTCCTGATGCGGACATAAGAATCATCCTTGAAGATACCTCAGGCATTCCTGTACGCGACACCGTGTTCAGGCGTCCTGCCGCATTTAATCCAGTGCTCCAGATGCCTTCCGTGCATTGATGACAGACGTTTTATAACGTTTTATCACTTTTCGTTCCATAGGGCTTGTTTTTCTGAAATCTTTGGCTAAATTTGCAAAAGAAGTAAAGAAAAGCGGGCAGCCTCAGGCTGCCATATACTAATCAGTTTACCAACTGTTAATTGTCACAACCTATGTTAATGAAAAGTACGAATGGCAAGGCAATCAAGAGTATCTGCCTTGCTGCGCTGCTTTCCCTGGCTCCTCTGCCGGGAACTCTTCTTTTCGCTTCAGGGTCAGAATCAGCGATACCTGATCCGGGGGCTTCTCCTATTTCACAGTCCAATGTACAGCTCATCACCGGTAAGGTAGTGGATGCAGCCGGCGTCCCTGTTCCCGGTGTCAGCGTCATTGAGACCGGAACCACGAACGGTGTCAACACCGACCTTGACGGAAAATTCACCCTCGAAGTACGCAAGGGAGCCAAACTCGAATTCTCCTGCATCGGATACCAGACTGTAACACTCGCCGCCTCATCCAATATGAATGTCACATTGAATGTGGACAACGAGTTCCTCGATGAAGTAGTCATCGTGGGTTACGGTACACAGAAGAAGGCCAACCTCACCGGAGCCGTTTCCACTGTCGATGTGGGCAAGACTCTCGAGAACAGGCCTATGGCTGATGTCGGCAAGGCTCTCCAGGGATCTGTACCGGGCCTTACCGTCCTCAATTCGAGCGGTGCCGTGGGTGCAAGCCCTTCCATCACCATCCGTGGTGTCGGAACCCTCAGCAACGGTGCTACATCCAACCCTCTCATCATCGTCGACGGAGTCGCAATGGATGACATCTCCTATCTGAATCCTAACGACATCGCCAATATCTCCGTCCTCAAGGATGCCGCTTCGACTTCCATCTACGGAACCCGTGCAGCTTTCGGTGTGATTCTCATCACCACCAAGTCAGCAACCACAGCTGACCGTGTTTCCGTAAGCTACAGCAACAATTTCGCATGGGAGAAGCCGACCGTTCTTCCTAAGTATTCGGACGTGCCTTCACAGACCCTCGCATTCCAGGAGGTCAACGGTAGAATCGGCGCAACTCCTGAGCTCTTCGGTATCCTGTTCGATGACGAATACCTCGCAAAGGCAAGGACATGGCAGCAGAAACACGGCGGCCCTGCAGGTTACCGCGAAATGGTCCTCGGGGATGACTTCGACATCACTTCCACAGGACAGGGTCTCTACTATGCAGACTGGGACGTAGCCGGCATCATGTTCAAAAACTGGACTCCTCAGCAGACCCACAACTTCTCCGTTCAGGGAACTTCCGGCAGGACATCATACTATCTCTCCTTCGGCTACAACAAGGAA
>SFNZ01000091.1 GCA_004552615.1 Bacteroidales bacterium
ATGCACAGAACTTATCAATTCTCCGATTCTATAGTTTTAATCGCAAATTTTTTTAAATTTGCAAAATACAAATATAAGACCATTTTGAAAAATACGCAAAAACATATTCGAGTGCTTTGCTTTTTCGCATCGCTTGCGGCAGCCCTTTGCCCGTTGACATCCTCTGCTTCCGGGGACGGGAATCTCGGATTGAGGACAATCTGCATCGATGCCGGGCATGGCGGGAAGGACCCGGGCTGTGTAAGTTCCGACAAGAAGACATTTGAAAGCCACATAAATCTCGACATTGCCAAGCGGCTCGCGGCTCTTATCAATGAAGGATACCCGGAGGTCAAAGTCATATTGACCAGGAATTCGGACAAATTCGTTACTGTCGCCGGCAGGCCTGATATTGCGAACCGTGCAAATGCGGACCTTTTCCTGTCAATTCACGTGAACAGCGTCCCCGGTGCCCCTTCAGCGAATGGCTTTTCGGTGCATGTCCTAGGCCAGTCTTCCAGGAAGAATACAGACTTGTATGCATACAACATGGAAGTGTGCAAGCGGGAGAATTCCGTGATCATGCTCGAGGACGACTATTCCACTACATATCAGAGTTTCAACCCGTCGGATCCGGAGTCGTTCATTTTCTTCAATCTGATGCAGAACTCTCATCTCGAGCAGAGCCTCCTTTTTGCTGAAGATATCAACAAGGCGATGACAGGAGGCCCGGTAAGGTCCAGCAGGGGAGTATCACAGGATCCTTTCCTCGTGCTCTGGAAGACATCCATGCCTGCCGCCCTTGTCGAGGTGGGATTCATGTCCAATGCAAAGGATCTCGCCGTAATCAGGTCCGAGAGCGGACGTGCTTCTATTGCGAAGGAACTGTACGAGGCATTCTCCACATTCAAGAAAAGATATGACGCCAGTGTCGGAGCGGGCGTGCGCAACGACCAAGGACAGGCAGCACCGAAACCCGCTGTCAATGCTCCTGCTGCCGGGAGCAATCCTGACAAATCGTCACAAGTCCGTTATGGAATCCAGGTTCTTGTCACTTCGAAGACGATGAAGGAGAGCGACCCTTTCTTCAGGGGATACAAGCCAGTTTCCGTGAATGTCGGGAATCTGAACAAATATATTATAGGAGTTTCGACGAAGAAAGATGAGGCCAGGGCAACATTCGCCCGGGAGAGGAAAAATTTTTCTGGCTCTTTTCTTGTAGAAATTGACGGTGATGTGGTGAAACCCCTGAAATGACGGGCATGTCCAGCCGGGTTTCACGTATTTAAATTTTTGAAAGTATGAAACGCGAGACAAAAATCGGAATATTCGCCGTTGCAGTCCTCACATCCACTTTTTTCGTGGTGAACTATCTCAGGGGCGCCGACGTGTTCGGGAAAGATATCAGGATTATTTCCCATTACAGCAATGTCGAGGGCCTAGTCCCTTCGAATCCGGTTTACATGAAAGGGTACAAGGCCGGTTCGGTCTCTTCCGTGGAATACAATCCGGAGACTGACATGTTCGATGTGGTATGTGCCGTGAAGAAAAAGATGAGGATACCGGCAGATACGAAAATGACCATTTACAGTGTTGACATCATGGGTGGAAAGGGAATCCGCCTTGACCTCGGTACGTCTGACGTACTTGTTCGTGACGGAGCTGAACTGATGGCTTGCACGGAACCCGACATGATCAGCTCGCTGACCGGGATGATAGGACCGCTCGTGGCAAACGTTTCGGCAACTTTGGATACGCTCAAGGTGACAGGCTCTGAGTTGAACCGGATTCTTTCCGGGATAGACGACAGCTCCATGTCTTCGACGCTTGCACATGCGGACAAAACAATGGCCAATCTTGAAAAACTGACTTCAGGGCTTGCCGCAAGGTCGCCGGAGATAGACAGCCTCCTCGTGAATTTCAAGAATGTGTCGACAAAGCTTGTCACCATAAGCGGCTCGGCGGACCTGGCCATGGACGGCCTGTCGAGGGTTGTCAGCGAATTGACGGAGGCGGACCTCAAGGGTCTGGTCGAGTCCCTGCGCAATGTTGCGGACGGCCTGGCTGATCCGGAAGGGACGGTGGGAAGGATGCTTTCTGACGGGGAAATTTATGATGCCCTTCAAAGCTTGATAAAAGATATTGACAGTCTCGTGAAAAATATCGAGGCGGATCCTAAAAAGTATTTGAAGATAAAAGCGTCCATTTTCTAATCCCGTGAATTGTTCATAACCATAGCGTTTCCAACGCTTAAGCATAAATTTGTTACTTTTGAATTTTTAAAAATAGAAATCATCGGTTTAGTGCATACAACCTTGTTTTAAACTATGTAATTTATTGAAATTCAGAATTTTATTAATTTTACGTTTCGGCTCTTTCAAAACGAAACCTACGTAAAAATAATTTGAATATGCAATAGCATTTTCATTTTTTTATAAAATATTTTTCCCCCATATTTGCAAAGCGTCGGAAGACAGGGCGTCCCTAGATTCCGGTGCTTTTTTTGGCTATAGGATTTTTATTAGGATATGCAGCAAGAGGGAAAGCACATAGAGGTGTGGAATGAGTGCCTGGCAGTGATAGAGAGAGTCATCGGAACGCAGATGTTCAATCAGTGGTTCAAGCCGCTGATCCCTGTCGCATACCAGAACTCCACCATCACCATCGAGGTCCCTTCTGACTTCTATAGAAAATATATAGAGGATGTATATCTCGATGTGCTGAAGCGTACTCTCAAGAGAGTCATCGGACCGGAGGCAAAGCTGGTCTACAGGGTCAGTCCTGTGAGAGTCCAGCCTCCGATGACATATCCGGCTGCCAATTCTGCCGTACCGTCCAACAAGCCGATATCAGTCAATACATATCCTTCTGCCGGAAGTCCGGGTCCGTTCGTTTATCCGGGACTCCGCAGGGTGACCGTGAATCCGCGCCTGAATCCGGTTTACTGCTTCGGCAACCTCGTGAAGGGCGAGTGCAACAAGATGGGAATCACCGCTGGGGAGAGCATTTCCACATCACCTGGCAACACTCCGTTCAACCCTCTCTTCCTTTTCGGAGGACCGGGTCTCGGCAAGACTCATCTCGCGCAGGCCATCGGCATTTCCATCAAGGAGAAATATCCTGACCTCGTGGTGCTTTATGTCACCGGAAACGAGTTCAAGACCCAGTATATGGATGCCGTCAACATCAAGAACAAGCTTACGGACTTCCTTGCCTTCTATATGAGGATAGATGTCCTCATAGTGGACGATATCCAGGACCTCATCGGCCCGGGTTCCCAGAATGCCTTCTTCAACGTGTTCAACCATCTTCACGAGAACGGAAAGCAGCTGATTTTCACATCGGACCGTGCTCCGGCCGATCTCAGGAACTTCGAGGAGAGACTTCTCTCCCGTCTGAAATGGGGCCTTTCCGTGGAACTCCAGCGCCCGTCTTATGCCACAAGGCTCGAGATGCTGAAGGCCCGCAGTTTCAGGGAGGGTGTAATCATCGGTGACGATGTGCTCGAGTACCTGGCTTCCAGGATCAAGTCCAATTTCCGTGAGCTGGAAGGTGCCCTGATATCCCTCATTGCGCACGCCACACTCATCCATAAGGAGGTGACCGTGTCTCTTGCCGAGAAGGTGACGGGCAAGATCGTTGGGGAGGAGAAGAACGAGATTACCATCGGCAAGGTCCAGAAAACCGTCTGCGATTATTTCAACATCAGCCGCGAGGCGCTCGTTTCCAAATCCCGCAAGCGCCAGATTGTCCAGGCCCGCCAGATAGCGATGTATATGAGCCGCAGCCTTCTCGGATGCTCGCTTTCCACGATTGGCTCGGAACTTGGAGGGAAAGACCATGCGACAGTCCTGCATGCCTGCTCCACCGTATCGGACCTGATGGCGACTGACAAGTCATTCAAACAGTATGTCTCCGATATTGAGAGGCTGCTTGTACCTGCCGGAAAATAAATTACGGTAAATATGGATTCAAATTCAGTACTTGAAATCTTCCGCGAAATCACCAAGATTCCGCGTGAGTCCGGTCATGAGGAAAAGATGACCGCCTATCTCCAGAAATTTGCAGCTGACCACAATCTTGCATGCCGCACTGACGAGACCGGCAATGTGGTCATAACCAGGGAAGCATCAGCCGGCAGGGAGAATGTGCCTGCAATCGTTCTCCAGAGCCATCAGGACATGGTCTGCGAGAAGAACGGAGGATGCGACCATGATTTTGCAAAGGATCCGATAAATTATGTCATCGAAGACGGGTGGATGATTGCGAAGGATACCACTCTCGGTGCAGATGACGGAATCGGAATTGCCGCATCATTGGCTTTGCTCGCGAGCGACGTGCCGTCCGGCAAGCTAGAATGCCTTTTCACCATTTCCGAGGAGACGGGCATGGACGGAGCAAAGGCTCTCGAGTCAGGAATGTTCACGGCGAAGACCCTCATCAACCTCGATTCCGAGGACGAAGGCCAGCTTTTCGTCGGATGCGCGGGAGGAATCGACACCACGGCTATATTCAAATATGGCACGGAGAAACCTGCTGACGGCTCTGCGTTCCTGAAATTCAGGGTGTTCAATGCCCTTGGAGGCCACAGCGGGGACGATATCAACAAGGAGAGGGCCAACACGGTACAGATACTCGCAAGGTTCCTTTATTCTGAACTCCCGACCGGATACCAGCTCGCATGGATGAAGGGCGGCAACAAGCGCAACGCCATTGCCCGTGAGGCTGAAGCAGTCATCGCGGTGCCGTCAGGAGCTGCGGAAGGAATCAGGGCACGTTTCGCTTCGTTTGCGGATGAAGTCAAGGCTGAATTCCACAGGACCGATCCGGATGTTTCTTTCGAAGTGATTGAAAACGAGCCTGTTGCCGAATGCGTCGAGGCTGACGTTGCACGCCATTTCGTACTTTCCCTCATGGCGGTACATCACGGAGTCCTAGCAATGAGCCAGGATATCGACGGCCTCGTGGAGACATCCAGCAATCTCGCTGCCGTATTCATGAACAAGCCGGGTGAGATAATGGTGACGACCAGCCAGAGAAGTTCCGTGGAGTCAGAGAAGGCATTCATGGCGCAGAAGGTGGAATCCGCTTTCCTGCTTGCCGGGGCCGAGATTTCCCATTCGGACCCTTATCCGGGATGGACTCCTGACATGAATTCGCATATTCTCGCGGAAACTGTAGCCTCCTACAGAAGGCTTTTCGGTGTAGAGCCTGAGGTGAAGGCCATTCATGCAGGTCTTGAGTGCGGGCTTTTCCTGACCAAGTTCCCTGACCTCGACATGATTTCCTTCGGTCCTACCCTCAGGGGTGTCCATGCGCCCGGGGAGAAACTCGACCTCGAATCCAACGAGAAATTCGTCAAATTGCTTGTGGACGTCGTAACTAATTTCAAATGATACAGATAGCCCCTTCCATGCTGTCCGCCGACTTTCTGCATCTCGCTGAAGATGTGGAAATGGTGAACCGTCATGCGGACATTTTCCATCTCGACATCATGGACGGAATCCAGGTTCCGAATCTTTCATACGGATTTCCGGTCGTGGAAGCCATTGCGTCCATTGCCAAGAAACCTCTCGACGTGCATCTGATGATTGTGCGTCCGGAGAAATACGTGGAGAGGTTTGCGGCTGCAGGTGCATCGATGATTAGTTTCCATCTCGAGGCAGCGGAAAACAGCGGGACCGATCCTTCAGAAATCATTTCCTTGATACATTCCTGCGGAGTCAAGGCCGGCATTGCCATCAACCCTGATGTACCTGTAGAGAAACTTTACCCATATCTCGAACAGCTAGATTTCGTATTGATCATGTCAGTATTCGCCGGTTTCGGCGGGCAGAAATTCATCGAGGATACCTATCCCAGGCTGAAAACGCTGAAATCCGAGATCGACAGGCGCGGACTGACGTGCAGAATAGAAGTTGACGGGGGAGTTTCGCCTGCCAATGCAGGAGAACTCGTACGTGCCGGTGCTGGAATTCTGGTAGCAGGCAGTTCAGTATTCAAGGCCGGGAACCCGGGTGAGGCTATTGCCTCGATGCGCGGATGAGTTTCAGATGATATAGCCTATCTCCTTGAAGGAGAAATCCTTCAGATGACTGTCAGGCATTTCCACCAGGAGTCTTCCTCCGGCGGAGATGCCTTTTATCGTTCCCATGAATGACTCTCCGGTCAAGAGATTCCTGTATTCGTGCCTCGTTCCCTTTCTGTAGAGAACTCCGAGGTATTCCTCTGAGGCTTTCTTCCTGCCATCTCCGGTAAATAGCATTGGCATCAGGCTGTTGAATATTTCCATGAAATCCTGCAGTGCAACTTCCGGAGAAGGGGCTTCGCCTCCTGAAAGTACCACTGATGTAGGGTTCACCAGTTCGGG
>SFNZ01000024.1 GCA_004552615.1 Bacteroidales bacterium
CGCTGGACAGCGACAGCGGCCTTGCCTACGTCTGGGACGATACCGTGATACCGGAAATCACGATGAAGGTCTCCCTCGAGCAGTGGAACGCCTTCCTCGCAAGGTACGACGAATATGACCAGAATGCCGACTATTTCCATGCGGACTTCACCTACAGGAAAGGGAATGAAGTCACCTCGATACAGGACGGAGGATTCAGGATCAGGGGCAATACATCGAGACGCCGTCCTGAAGGAAGTTCGGGGCAGATGCACACGGCCGGCTCAACGGATTGGCACCATTGTCATTTCGGGCTAAATTTCCGCAAATTCAACAAGGACAAAGCCCATACAGTCAAGGGAATACGCAAGGTCAACCTGAAATGGTTCAAGGATGACGCGGCCTATGTCCGGGAACTGTATTGCTATGACCTCTTCCGCCGTTACGGGATATGGACTGCCCCTTATGACACTTACTGCCGTCTCTGGATTCACGTCGAGGGGGATGCCGCTCCGGCATATTACGGTGTCTATCAGATGATTGAGCCGATTGATGACAAATATGTCGAGAAACGCTTGAACGGAATGTTCGGCAGCGATGCCGGCAATCTCTGGAAATGCGGGAACAACGGCAATCAGGCCGATCTCGACGGAATCGACGGGGACTGGGCCTTGGACACGGATGACGGACGCAACTATACCTATGAATACAAAGGGGAGGAGGCTGCATACGAGGCTGCCAAGGCCCAGTTCCAGGACTTCATCCTCAAGCTGACCGGCAAGGGCGAGGACAGTTTCTACAAATGGATCAAGGAAGTATGTGACGTGGAACTGCTCCTCAAGACCTATGCGGTCAACGTGGCCGTGGGAATGTGGGATGACCACTGGGTGAACGGGAACAATTTCTATGTCTATTTCAATTCCACGGACCTCTACGACTACAAGTTCTTCTTCATTCCTTACGATTATGACAACACGTTGGGAACCAGTGGGATAATCGATGCCGGCCGGCAGAATCCGTACGAATGGGGCAATGTCGGGCTTCTCATGAAGAGGCTCATGAGCTTCGAGGAGTTCCGCAAAATCTACAAGGATGCCCTGCTCGAACTTGCCGACCCGTCCAAAGCCCTCTTCCACACCGATGCCAGCATGGCCCGCATCAAGGCCTGGCAGGACAAGATACGTGATTATGTGAGCAATGACACCGGTGAGGACATGAGCATCCATGACCGTCCTGCATCATGGGGCAATCACGGGGAATACCGCATCATGGAGGCCGGCCCGGACAATTTCTTCTCCGTGAAAATCGGAGTCATCAATTCGATGAAATGACGGGGGAGTGGATTCCGGCCCCGTCACACTCTCAGGTTGAGCCCTGACAGGATTGTGTCCGGACGGAGTTCCATCACGGCCGACTCCTCGCCCGCCATGCAGAATCCGCACCGGTCGCACACTCCGGCATCCTTTCCGTTGCATTGAGGGCTTCTCGTGCCGTCAGCATATATGAAGTTCGTCATCCAGCAATGTTTCCGGAAGTCATTGGTCTTCATCTTCCTGAGTCCGCTTGCGGAATTCATTATCGGATATCCGCGTTTCCTGTAGCCGAGAATCATGTCAATGATTTCCGCGCGTTTCTCCATCGGTACCTCGAGTTCTTCCGTGCCCGGGAAAGGAGTATGGAAGTTCAGTGATATCAGCTTGAATGCGGGATTCGCCGCCACATATTCTATCGCATCCGCCACGCCGTCACAGTTGAGCTTGTTGATGGCCATGTTCGCGCTGAGATTCCTGCATCCGCAGTCCGCGATATTCTTCTCGAGACGGGCAAACGTGCCTTTCCCCCTGATCCGCTCATGCACCTCCCCGACTCCGTCGAACGAAACCCAGATGCTGTCAGCCACGCTTCCGTCGAACGGCAGCTGGGCGTTGGTCGTGATGGTGCAGGAGAAGAAACCGATTTTTTTGGCAAGACGGCACAAGTCATTGACAGCCAAGTCTCCGTCTCTCCAGATGAAAGGCTCTCCGCCCTCGAAATCCACGAATCTCGAGCCGAGAGAATAGCAATATCGGAGTTCCTCCTCTATCTGTGCAAAGGTCTTGACCGACGGGTTCACGTGGTTATAGACGCTGCAGTGGCGGCAGCTCAGGTTGCATCTGTCAGAGATGAAGATGACACTCTGCAGAGGCTGCCTGCGGCCCGCCTTGGCCCTCAGCCACCAGAACGGAAGATAAAGTGATTGTCCGATAATATTCATATGGCAGTTTTCCAAGTTCAGATAAAATATTCAATTGCTATGAGCGACAGCCTGACGGCCAATATGATGAGGCAGAATCCGCTCAATATGTTCCTCGCAGTCATCCATCTGAGGAGGAACCAGTCCGTACCCCTCTGCCTTATCCCTTCCCATCCGGGCATCGGGCCGAGCCAGCGGGGAGGCCTTTCAGGTGCTTCTGTCACCCCTCGTGCGAATCCTCCCAGGGACGAGCACAGGTAGCATGAGCGCGGAACCATCAGCATCACTGCGAGATATGCAGGGTGGAGCCGCCCGGCTGCGACTGCTCCGGCAATCATGAGGAAAGGCAGGAAATTAATGATATATACCGCGGCCATGTTCGCCCTGTCCGAATCAATGAGCCTGACGAGGGTCATCTTGTTGGACTCCGCATCGCTTTCCTTCTCTATGAAGCTGTGTGTGAACAGGATGTTCAGGACGAGCAATCCCACGGGAACGGATATCCATACTACTTCTGCACTGATTGTCCCGCATGCGGAATAATGCACTCCGCACATCAGCAGCGGGCCGAAGATGATGCCAATTACAATCTCTCCGAGTCCCCTGTAAGCGAGTTTGAGAGGAGGGGCGGAATAGAACAGCCCGAGGAATGCGCATGCTCCGGTGATTGCGGCTACCCACCAGCTCCCGTCCACGGTGAAGAATCCTGAATGCATCCCCCAGTAAATGAATACGGTAGCGCAGCATGCCCCCGCTATTCCGAAAAATGTGAATATGGCTGCAGCGAGGTCCGCAGGGCTTGCGCTCCCGTCGGTCAGATAGGAGTATTTCGTCATCATTGCCCTGAAACCTTTGCGTATGACCCTGTCCCTGTCCGAAAGCATGTCGGTCTTGTAGTCGAACCAGTCATCCGCGAGATTCATCCCGAGATGGGCGCAGAGCACCCCGAATACGGCCACGACGGCGGGTATTATCCTGAAACCGGTATTTCCTGCGGCTATGGTGACCGCAAGCAACGACGGCATCAGGCTCTGGGCAATGGCCCTCGGCCTTGCATTTCTGTACCATTTTGCGGCAAGGCTGCACCATCTGTGAACCTTGCCGCATCTTTCATTTCCCATTAGCTACATATAGACTATTATCTGCCAGAGCATCAGCCCGCAGCAGAGAAGTTTCGCACCTGTCCCGCAGATGAATCCGATGAAAGCTCCTGCAGCGGACTTGGCGGATGACCACAAATCCTTGTCCGCGAATACCAGTTCCGCCACGAACGCTCCGAGCAGGGTCCCGAGGATGATTCCCACCGGAGGCACGAACATTCCGACCACCAGGCCGATTGCTGCTCCCCATCCGGCATATTTGCTTCCGCCGGTCAGTTTCGTGAACCACATCGGGACCACATAGTCGAGCACGGTCACCAATGTCGTCACGCCGAGCCAGATCAGCAGGGTATCGGTTCCCATCGGTTCACCGGAGCCGTTCGTCCCTCCCCACAAATACATGAGCAACAGCCCAATCCAGCTGATAGGCGGTCCCGGAAGGGCCGGGACCACGCTGCCTATGATACCGATGATTCCGGCAAGCACTGCCAGAATGCAGATGATTACCTCCATGTCGGGATTCTCCTATCTTTCCATTGCGGCTTCCACATCGTCAGGATTGATCGGCAGTCTTGCCGGACCTGTGAGCCGTGACCCGTCTTCAGTGACGAGCACGTCATCCTCCAGCCTTATGCCTCCGAAGTCATAGTATGACTCGAGTCTCTGGTAATTGACAAATCCGTGGTCAGCCTTCTCTGATTTCCATTTCTCTATGAGGGCAGGGATGAAATAGATTCCCGGCTCATCGGTGATGACATTGCCCGGAACGAGCTTCCTCGCCATTCTCAGGCTTCCGAGGCCGAGCTGGTCGGACCTCTTCTGGTCATCATCATATCCTACGAGATCCTCACCGAGATCCTCCATGTCATGTACATCCATACCCATGTTGTGTCCGAGGCCGTGTGGCATGAACAGCCCGGCTACTCCTGCGGCCACCATGTTGTCGAGATTTCCGCGGACGATGTCGAGGGCGCGCAGCTCGTCCAGCATCAGGTGCATTGTCCTAAGATGGACTTCCCGGTATGTGATTCCCGGGCGTATGAGCTCCAGTGCCAGGTTGTTGCAGTCGCATACTATCTGGTAGATATCCCTCTGCTTGCTTGTGAACTTGCCACCGGTCGGGATAGTACGGGTGAAGTCGGAAGCGTAGTGCATGTTGTTCTCCGCTCCGGCGTCGATGACCATCAGCTTGCCCGGCTCCACGATCTTGTCATGCTTGTGGTTGTGCAGGGTCTCTCCGTGCTGGGTCAGGATGGTAGGGAAGGACTCGCCCCAGCCTTTGCCGAGGGTCACTCCGACCATGGCACCCACGATTTCCTGTTCGATGATTCCGACCCTGACGTTGTTGCGGGCGACGGTGTGCATCTCGTAGCCGAGAGCGCAAGCATCGTCAATCTGTTCGATTTCGCAGGCTTCCTTGACGAGACGCATGGAAATGATGGCCTTCGTGAGAGCCTCGGAATATTTCCCGTCCACTTCTTCAGGTCTGCAACCGAGCAGGCTGGCGAGCTTGATCTTGTTGTAATATCTGGTAGGCTTGATGAAATGTACCGGCCTGCCTGAAGCCAATGCCTTGGACACAACTCCGTCAAGAGCATTGTAAGGAGCTGAGGATGAGATACCTGCGCTTTCTGCCCTCGAACTTACGCTCGGCTGCGGGCCCATCCAGATGATGTCTCCGATCTCGACATCGTCTGCAAATACTGTCTCCGTCCCTTCGTCCAAATCGAGGACTGCGGCGAACAGCGGCTCGTCAATTCCGAAATAATAGAGCCATGTGCTGTCCTGGCGGAATTTGTAACAGTTGTCCTTGTACTGTGCAGGAGCTTCAGCATTGCCTATGAACAGGGCGATGCCCCGCCTGCCTTCTGCTGCACCGGCGGACATCTTGTCCATCAGTGCCTTGCGTCTTCTGACGTAGATGCTTTTCTCAAACATAATGATATCTCCGTATTGAAATTAATGTCCTCCGTAAAGATATGCATGCTGTTCCGGTGTGAGGCTGTCGATTCCCACGCCCCATCCTGCGAGTTTCCTGCGTGCCACCTCCAAGTCGATTTCCGCCGGCACCGCGTGCAGCATCCTGCCATGTTCCCTCGCCATTTCCGTGGCGTTCTCCACCAGATATTTGGCACTCAGGGCCTGGATGGCGAACGACATGTCCATTATTTCGGCAGGGTGGCCGTCTCCGGCCGCGAGGTTTACGAGACGTCCTTCAGCAATAATATATATCCTCCTGCCGTTTTCGAGAGTATAGGCTTCGATATTGTTCCTTGCAGGGGCATGCGAAACTGACATTTTCTTAAGGCCGGCCACGTCCACCTCCACATCAAAATGTCCTGCATTGCAGCAGATTGCTCCGTCCTTCATGGCCAGGAAATGCTCCGCCGTGATGACGCCTGCGCAGCCTGTGACTGTCACGAAGATGTCCCCGGCCGGAGCCGCATCCTTCATCGGCATTACCTTGAACCCGTCCATCACCGCCTCCATTGCGCGTATCGGATTCACCTCTGTCACAATGACATCCGCACCGAGGCCCTTGGCTCTCATGGCCACTCCCTTTCCGCACCATCCGTATCCTGCGACAACGACATTCTTTCCGGCCACTATCAGGTTCGTGGTACGGTTGATTCCGTCCCAGACTGACTGTCCGGTGCCGTAACGGTTGTCGAACAGATGTTTGCAGTCCGCATCGTTGACCAGCATCATCGGGAATTCCAGTTTACCGTCCCTGTCCATCGCCTCCAGCCTGAGGATGCCCGTGGTTGTCTCCTCACAGCCTCCTATGACGTCCGGTATGAGATGTCTGTATTCGGTATGAATCATGTTCACGAGATCTCCTCCGTCGTCGATTATGATGTTCGGGCCGGCTGCAATCACCTTGCGTATCCCGTCCATGTATTCCTCTTCGGTGGCTCCGTGTACCGCGAATACGTTGAGGCCTTCATGCACGAGGGCTGCGGCAATGTCGTCCTGGGTGGAAAGCGGATTGCTGCCTGTGATGTACATTTCCGCTCCTCCCTCCGCGAGAATCTCGCAGAGATGTGCCGTCTTGGCCTCAAGATGTACTGAAAGCGCTATTTTCTTGCCTGCGAAAGGCTTTGTCTTCCTGAATTCCTCCTCGAGTCCCGCGAGCAGGGGCATGTGCCTCCTCACCCATTCGATTTTCAATTCCCCTTCTCTCCAGAGTTCCGGATTCCTGATTTCGCTCATCATATAGTATAATTATTCATTTAACCCGGTCAAGATACGAAAAAATTCTGGAAAAAACCAAAATTGCGCGTGTGCCAGGTTTTGAAATATTGACAAATTTTCCCAACTTAGCGGAATGTCAAACAGGCAAATATTATGAAGTCAATGTCAATACTGGCCGGGCTTATGCTCGCCATCCTGCCATGCAGGACCTGGGCGCAGGGTTATGTCCCTGCTCCTGATAATCTTGAGGCCCGTGAAGAGTTCGCGGGAGACAAATTCGGCATCTTCCTCCACTGGGGCATCTACAGCATGTTCGCCCAGGGAGAATGGTATCTGAACCGTGACGGACTGAAGCATGAGGAATATTCCAAGGCTGCCTCCGGATTCTATCCTGCTGGATTCAATGCCGAAGAATGGGTCTCCGCCATCAAGGCTTCAGGGGCCCGCTACATCTGCTTCACCACCCGCCATCATGACGGATTCTCGATGTTCCACACGAAGCAGTCCCCGTACAATATCGTGGATGCGACACCGTTCGGCAGGGATGTCCTGAAAGAACTTGCGGACGAATGCCACAAGCAGGGTATCAGGCTCCATCTCTACTATTCCCATCTCGACTGGGGCAGGGAGGACTATCCGCAGGGAAGGACAGGCAACGGCACGGGCAGGGACCCGTCCAAAGCTGACTGGAACTCATATTACAATTTCATGAACGCCCAGCTGACCGAGCTTCTGACCAATTACGGCAAGATCGGCTCGATATGGTTCGACGGCTTCTGGGACCACGACAGCGACCCGGTTCCTTTCGACTGGCAGCTTGAGGAGCAATATCGCCTGATCCACAGTCTCCAGCCTGCCTGCCTCGTGGCCAACAACCATCATACGACCCCGTTCGAGGGTGAGGATTTCCAGATTTTCGAGAGGGATCTGCCTGGCGAGAACAAGGCCGGTCTCTCCGGACAGGACATCAGCGCCCTTCCTCTCGAGACCTGCGAGACGATGAACGGGATGTGGGGATACAAGGTTGCCGACCAGGACTACAAGTCCGTTCCGGAGCTCGTGCGTCTTCTCGTCGGGGCTGCCGGAAAAGGTGCAAACCTGCTCATGAATATCGGCCCGCAGCCTGACGGACGCCTTCCTGCGGCTGCGCTCGAAAGACTCAAAGGCATTGGCCAATGGCTTGACAAATACGGAGATACGATTTACGGGACGACCGCGGGCGATATCCCGGAGCAGCCTTGGGGAGTGACTACAAGGAAAGGCGACAGGCTGTTTGTTCACGTCCTCGACGGCAAGACCCGGGAGGTCTTCCTCCCTGTGGGGACCAAGGTGAAGAGTGCCGTGGATTTCTCCACCGGAGCGAAGGTCCAGTTCGACAATTGCCGTCACGGGGTGCATGTCACCCTTCCGCCATACGATGGTGTCTCTCCTGACCGCGTGGTGGAACTCGCTCTATAATGTCCAACTTTGGAAGAAAATTGCTACCTTTGTGATTGAACAGAAACAACTTTAATATCAAGAATATGCAACAGCACATTGACACTTACGATTTTAATGGCAAGAAGGCCATTGTGAGAGTCGATTTCAACGTCCCTATCCAGGACGGCAAAATCACAGACGACACTCGTATTCGCGGAGCACTTCCTACCCTCAAACTCATTCTTGAGAAGGGCGGTTCCCTCATCATCATGTCCCACATGGGCAAGCCGAAAGGAAAGGTCAAGCCGGAACTTTCCCTGTCCCAGATAGTTGATGCAGTGAGCGAGAAACTCGGCGTTCCGGTAAAGTTCGCTCCTGACTGCCAGAAGGCAGACGAGCTTGCTGCAGCTCTTAAGCCGGGCGAGGCTCTTCTTCTCGAGAATCTCCGTTTCTATCCTGAGGAGGAAGGCAAGCCTGTCGGAATCGACAAGGAGGATCCTGCATACGAGGCTGCCAAGAAGGCCATGAAGGCTTCCCAGAAAGAGTTCGCCAAGAAACTCGCTTCCTATGCTGACTGCTGGGTGATGGACGCTTTCGGAACAGCTCACCGCAAACATGCTTCCACAGCTGTCATCGCTGACTATTTCACCCCTGAGAACCGTATGCTCGGTCTCCTCATGGAGAAGGAAGTGAAGGCTGTGAACAATGTCCTCAGCGACATCAAACGTCCTTTCATCGCCATCATGGGCGGTTCGAAGGTGTCTTCCAAGATCGGCATCATCGAGAATCTCCTCGGCAAGGTTGACAAGCTCATCCTCTGCGGCGGCATGACCTATACATTCTCCAAGGCTCACGGCGGAGAGATCGGCGAATCCATCGTTGAGATGGACAAGCTCGACGTTGCCCTCAGCGTTGAGGCCAAGGCAAAGGAGAACGGAGTCGAGCTAATCATGGCTCCGGACGCAGTCGTTACCAACGGTCTTGATTTCGGTACAATGTCCCTGAAGCCGGGTGCAGGTGTACAGGTGGCTTCCGCAAGGGCTATCCCTGCCGGATTCGAGGGTGTTGACGCAGGTCCTGAGGCCCAGAAGCTTTTCGCTGACGCCATCAAGGGATGCAAGACAATTCTTTGGAACGGCCCTGCAGGCGTGTTCGAGTGCGACGAGTTCTGCGCAGGCTCCAAGGCTATCGGTGACGCCATTGCCGCAGCTACTGCAGAAGGCGCATTCTCCCTTATCGGAGGCGGTGATTCAGTAGCATGCTGCACCAAGTTCGGTCTTACCGACAAGGTGTCCTACATCTCTACCGGCGGCGGCGCTCTCCTAGAGGCCATCGAGGGCAAGGTGCTTCCTGGCATCGCAGCTGTCGAGGGATAGTCAGTCCCTGATACAATATTATAAGAGAGGGTCACAGGGCCCTCTCTTTATGTTATACCGTTATATCCTGATAACTGATAAAAACAAAAAGAGGACAATCGCGATGATTATCCTCTTTTTCTGTCGGGGTACTGTGACTCGAACACAGGACCCTCTGGTCCCAAACCAGATGCGCTAGCCAACTGCGCCACACCCCGAATGCCCATTCTTACTGGAATGGATTGCAAATATACTGCTCTTTTCCGGAAATTCAAATTTTTTTTCGTTAATTTGTAGAAAAATCGACAATTATGATTACCGAAGCTCAAATTGACGGGATTCTCAAGACTCTCTTCTCGACCATTTCATTCAGCGACGAGCCTGCGGGGTTGTATGACCCGTTGCGCTACATGATAGCAGGAGGAGGCAAAAGGATCCGCCCGAGACTCTGCCTGACAGCATACTCCCTGTACAAGGATGATTTTACCGATGAGATTCTTCAGCCAGCTGCAGGACTCGAGGTTTTCCATACATTCACATTGATCCACGACGACATTATGGACAAGTCCCCGCTCAGGCGCGGCAATCCTACGGTCTGGACAAAATGGGGCGAGGACGGCGCGATTCTGTCGGGTGATGTCATGTGCATCGACAGCTACAGGAGGATATCCTCGGCCCCGGACGAGGTGCTCGGCAAGGTCCTCAAGCTGTTCAACAACACTGCAGCCCAGGTATGCGAAGGACAGCAGTATGACATGGACTTCGAGAAGATGGACAATGTCAGCATGGACCAGTACATGCAGATGATCGGCCTGAAGACTGCGGTGCTGATAGCTTGCTCCGCCAAGATGGGGGCGCTGATAGGCGGTGCGGATGAAGAGGATGCCGGCAATCTGTACAGTTACGGATATGCTCTCGGGCTTGCATTCCAGATAGCAGATGACTATCTCGATGCGTTCGGGGACGAGAAGGTTTTCGGCAAACCGATAGGCGGAGATATCATCAACAACAAGAAGAGCTGGCTGATAATCAAGGGTTTCGAACTCGGAGG
The DNA here is from genome assembly GCA_004552615.1 of Bacteroidales bacterium. Taxonomy (GTDB): domain Bacteria; phylum Bacteroidota; class Bacteroidia; order Bacteroidales; family UBA932; genus Cryptobacteroides. The sequence goes on from SFNZ01000024.1 coordinate 10,333, forward strand.
AGAGGCCATGAAAGAGGCAATGGCAATGCCGGATTCGACTGAGGAGGAGAGGCAGGCCAAAATCCGCAAGGTCAAGGCTCTCTACGTGTCTCTCGGTATCGACGTGATGGCCGGCCAGGAGATTGTCAGGCTTACCGAGGAGGCGCTCGAATTCGCTTCAAGGCTCGAGCTGACGAAAGTCCGTTACGAGATGCTCAAGAGATTTGCCGACAAACTGGTCGGCCGCAAAAATTGACCTGCGCGTTGGCCGTAGCCCGCAAAGCACGGAAGATTTGACGAAGGAGAATCAGTCTGCCCAGGGCAGACAGCAATATTAGAAGATGATGGACAGCAGAGAACTGGAAATAATGGCCCCCGCCGGCAATTTCGAATGTCTTATGGCAGCGATAGAAGGCGGTGCCGACTCGGTCTATTTCGGAATAGGAAACCTGAATATGCGTTCGCATTCAGCGAACAATTTCCAGCCGGAGGACCTCAAGGAAATAGTGTCTATATGCCGTGAACACGGCGTGAAGACATATCTGACGCTCAATATTGTTCTGTATCAGGAAGATATAGAACCGGCACACAAGGCCCTCGATGCAGCCAGGGAAGCCGGCGTGGATGCAGTCATCGCCTCCGACATGGCGGTCATAATGTATTGCCGCGAAATAGGGATGGAGGTCCACATCTCCACGCAGTTGAGCATTTCCAATGCCGAGGCGCTCCGGTTCTATGCGCAATTCGCAGATGTCGTCGTCCTGGCACGCGAACTCAACCTCCATCAGGTCAGGGAGATATACGACACAATTCAGCGCGACGGGGTCAGGGGCCCTTCCGGGGAACTTGTCAGGATAGAGATGTTCGCGCACGGGGCATTGTGCATGGCAATTTCCGGAAAATGTTATCTCAGCCTCCAGACCTACGGGTCGTCCGCCAACAGGGGAGCCTGTTTCCAGCTCTGCCGCCGCGGCTATGAGGTGACCGACCTCGAGACCGGGACCCAGCTGAATGTGGACAACAAGTATATCATGTCCCCCAAGGACTTGTGTACCATAGAGTTCATGGACAAGATAATAGAAGCCGGAGTCAAGGTTTTCAAGATTGAGGGCAGGGCGCGGTCTGCAGAATATGTGAAGAGATGCGTCATGTGCTACAGGAAGGCTGCGGATGCGGTCTGCGACGGGACCTATACTCAGGAACTCGCCCGGGAGCTCAAGGCCGGACTTTCCGAGGTGTTCAACAGAGGATTCTGGGACGGATATTATCAGGGAGCCAGGCTCGGCGAATGGAGTTCTGTATATGGAAGCCAGGCTACCCGGAAGAAAGTGTATTGTGGCAAGGTCACGAACTGGTTCGACCGCATAGGAGTCGCAGAGATAGCCGTGGAGTCCGTTCCGCTACGTGTAGGGACATCCTGCATGGCCATCGGGAACAAGACCGGGCTTGTGGAATTTACTGTCAATGACTTGAGAGTCAATCTGAAACCGGCCGAGGTGGCGGAGAAGGGTGTACGTTGCTCTGTGGCGATAGTTCCGGAGAATCCTGGGAAGAGGGACGGGGACGTCGTCCTGTCCGGAGAATCCTGCAGTCCAGGCTCTTCCTGCGGGGAATCGCCAGAAACAGCCTGTGACGGCCGTATCCATGCGCGGCTCCGCAGAGGTGACAAGATTTTCGTATGGGAGGACGTTGACTGATCCCGCCTTTATTCCGGGGATACGAAACCCAGGGAGGCAGCGCTTATCTCCATTTTCCCCTGAAAATGGTCCATCAGGGCCGCACAGCATGAAGCCATTGTGGCTCCCGTGGTGAATACGTCATCCACTATCATTATGCGCATCGGACGATCATTGCCGTAAGCCGCTTTCTCTTCTCTCAGGAATCCTTCCCTGAGCCTGAAGGCGTGTTCCACGTTGGCGGCTTTCTGTCCTACGGACAATTTCGTCTGCGTTCCTGTCCTGCGCACCCTCGACAGGATGTCGGTCCTCAGCTCCGACCCTGTCACCTCCGCAATCCCGCGTGCGATGACTTCTGCCTGGTTGTAACCTCTGGACCAATGTCTCGCCCAATGCAGGGGGACGGGAACGATGAAATCCGGCCTGGTGAAAACTTCCGATTCTTTCAGGAATCGTCCGAGAAGCCTGCCGTAGAACAACCCTGTCTGCCTGTCGCCTCCGTATTTGACCCTCTGCGGGACTTTCTTGTAGCCGGCATCTCCATGATAGAAGAACAGGGCAGCGGCCCGGGCATATTCCATCCGGGGGACGGATTCAGTGCCCCGTTCTGCGCAGAGCTTTTCTATGCGATTCTGTATCAGCTCGTTGAGCCTGTCTGCCATCGGGTTCTCCCTCCTGTCCCAGAAATAAGTTAGTGGCAGGTCGGCCTCACAATAGATGCATACATGGCGTTCCGGTCCGGTCAGCCTTCTCCCGCACACGGCACATTCCCTCGGGATGATCAGATCTCCGGCATCCTGCAATCCCCTGACGATGGTATCCTCTATCCGCATTTTCTCTAAATATCCCCTCCGTGCAACTCTATCCCGTCGGCATCCCAGTCCAGTTCGTCCGGGTCAGGTTCGTTGAACGGCTGGAGGAACGGATTGTGGGTGCGTTCCCAGCCGATATTGGAATGTGGCCCGTGTCCCGGAATCACCCTGACGTCTCCCGGAAGGCCCATCAGTTTCTCCATTATGCCCTTGATCAGGCTGTCATAGTCTCCCCAGGCATTGTCAGTGCGCCCGATCGCCCCGGCGAAAAGAGTGTCTCCGGAGAACAGCACATTGTCCGCGGCGCCGTACAGGCAGACTCCGCCCGGCGTGTGCCCGGGGGTGAATATCACCTCGAGTTCCGTCTCCCCGAATTTCAGTTTCTGGCCGTCTTCTATCGGAACTGTCTGGAAATCAACGTCAGGGGCCCTCAGCCCGAATGTAGCGGCTATTGCAGCATCATTGTCCAGGATCACCTTGTCGGCAGGATGCATCATTACCGGGATCCTGTATTTCGCGGCACATTCCCTGACTCCGAAGATATGGTCGAAATGTCCGTGGGTCAGGATTATCATCTTGGGAGTCAGATCTTCCTGGCTGATTCTCTCATAGAGGCTTTCCGCCTCTTCTGCATCGTAGAAACCCGGATCTATTATTGCGGCCTCGCCGCTCCCGTCCCATGCGAGGGAGCAGCATTCCTGGAAAGGATTGAACTGGAAAGTGATAATTTTGAGCATTGTCTTGTCGTTTAGACTGCAAATTTAAGAAAGAAGTAGTATTTTTGTACAAATCTTTGGTTATGCATATAGGTATTGCAGGAAATATCGGCAGCGGAAAGACGACCCTTACCCGGATGCTGTCCGAACATTACGGCTGGATTCCCAAGTACGAGTCTGTCACATACAACCCGTATCTTGAGGATTACTACAAGGATATCAGGCGCTGGTCGTTCAATCTCGAGGTGTATTTCCTCCAGCAGCGGTTCAAGGATGTTCTCGAGATAGCCGGTTCCAGCGATGTCATCATACAGGACCGCACCATTTTCGAGGGCGTGTATATTTTCGTCGCGAACAACAAGGCCATGGGTAATCTCTCGGACCGCGACTATGAGACCTATATGTCGCTTTTCCGGCTGATGATGTCCCTGGTGAAGGCTCCTGACCTGCTCATCTATCTGCGCAGTTCGGTTCCGCACCTCGTGTCCCAGATCCAGAAGCGCGGCAGGGAGTATGAGAAAAGCATTGAAATAGAATATCTTGAGGGGCTGAACGAGAGGTACGAGAAGTGGATTGCGGAATATCCCGGGAAGGTGCTGGCCATCGATGCGGACGGACTGGATTTCCAGAACAGGCCGGAGGATTTCGCCCATATTACGGACATGATAGATTCGGAGCTCTTCGGGCTGTTTCCGCAGGAATGAATGTTTCACTTGAAAATTTCAGATAGTATGAGAAAGAAGATATTGATGGCCGCTGCAGCGGTAATGATGCTGGCGGGATGCAAGGGCAATGAGACTGTTTTCGTCCTGCCTTCGGCTCAGGACCTGGTTCTCTACCGTGCGGACAATATGTCCATAGATGAGGCCGTGTCCTCTGCTGATACGCTAAAAGCTTTGGGTATCAATGCTATAAGTCTTGATTGCAGATATCTGTCGCAGGGCGAAGGCCTGAAATCTTCCGTGAATGAACTTCACAAGAGGGGGATTGCACTGCTCGGAAGCTCTGACTCGGACGTGGCTTCGGCAATGTCTTCTTGCGTCGTTGCCGGTGCTGACGGTTTCCTCTGCGGGATGTCGGATTCGTTGTCAGTGGACGAGTTGAGGGAGGCCGTAGGTGCGGCCCGTTCATCCTCGGCTTCGCGCCTTCTGATGATAGCGGACGATTCCTCGTATGAACTTTTCCAGGCCGGTTTCGATGCCAATATCAGCTCGGAGTTCACGGACAGCCTGACTGCGGTATTCTGCCGTGACAGTTCTGCATTGAAGATGGTGATAGCTGACGATGAGGAATATGCAGGGGTTCCTTCAGGCAAGGCTTCTCTCAGGTATGTGCCTGATTCAGTGTTCAATATTGGCGGAGGGGCTGCTATGGCGGCTTCGGCTGCGGTCATTGTTACAAGAGGAGGCGTGATTGTCCGTCAGGGACAGGAGAACGTTCCTTCCGTGCGCCATCTGCTCCGTATCCATGCCGCCGATCCTGGCTTGCATTCCGCATCGATGAATTCTTACTCCGACAATGAGGCCTATATCCTCGAGAAGATTTCCGGAGAGGACAAGTACCTTATGGTTCTGAATGTCAGGGATTCCACTCTCGCGGTGCCGGTTCCTGAAGCATGGAGGAATGTACCTTTCACCAATCTTGTGACAGGAAAGATGGGCCGTACAGGAGGCCGTATGCCGGTTACTCCTTATGAGCTCCGCATACTCAAGAAATAATCAATCAACCAAAATATCATGATTACTTTCATTATTTGGATTATCGGCGTTGTCCTCACAGTGAAGGCCGCCCTTGAAATCTGGAAACTGAATGTGGATTCAGTGAAGAAACTTGTTGTGATTGTCGTTCTCGTCCTCACGAGCTGGATCGGTCTCGCAGTGTATTATCTTCTCGCAAAGGACAGACTCGAAGGCTGGCTTAAATAGGTTCCTTCCCGCCGTCACCCAGGCTGAATTCGCAGCCGCAGTAGAGCTGGTTGTAGAATGAATGTTCGCGGATGATTTCGTTGCGGCGGTCCTGGAGCCCGCCTTTCCTCCAGTTCATGTTCCACCAGTTGACGCCGGGGAAGAGGCTGCATGCGAACTCTCCGGCAGAATTGACCTGTTCAAGATTTTTCCATCTGGAGGAGGCCAGGGTTGTCGTAAGTACGTCGAAGCCGTTCTTCGAGGCGTATGAGGCGGCACGCTCCAGACGGTATCTGAAACATTCCGTGCAGCGGAGCCCTTTCTCCGGTTCGTTCTCCAGACCCCTTGAGATGCATTGCCATGCGGAATGGTCGTAACTGTCCTCGACTATCTCGAGCCCGTTCTCTTCAGCATATCTTATGCATTCGTTCCGTCTCCTGAGGTATTCGTCTTCCGGGAAAATATTGGAGTTGCTGTAGAATATTACCGGCCTGAATCCTTGATTTACAAGGCATTCCACTATTGCCGAAGAACACGGGGCGCAGCATGCGTGAAGCAGGATCCTCTTTCCGGGAGGGTCCAGTACCAGTTTATGTTTCACCTTTTGTGCCATCTTCCGTGCAAATATACGCAAGAGTCGGAAAAAAGCGATATATTTGCGGGTCAAGGTACGGAAAAGAAATTCAGAAATCCAATATGAACTGGAGCGGAATAATAGTGGGAGCGGCAACGTTCCTCATCATAGGGATCTGCCATCCCATTGTCATCAAGGCAGAATATCATATCGGAAAGAAGAGCTGGTGGGGCTTCCTCGCGATGGGAGTCCTGCTCGGATTGCTCTCATTGCTGATAGAGGACGACACTCTGTCCACCATAGCCGGAGCCGGTGCATTTTCCTTCTTCTGGGGAATAGGGGAGGTCTTCGCACAGGAAAAAAGGGTTCTCAAGGGATGGTTCCCGGAGAATCCCAAAAGGCACGATTATTATGAAAACCTGCGGCGCAAAAATAGCAGGGTTTCCTGACGTATCTGGACTCAGGCCTTAGCCTTCACCTTCGCACGTCTCGGACGCCACAGACCATATACCTCGCTGCAGTTGCCGGCTGTGATGAAAGCCTGTATCTCGTTTTTCCTGATGTATTCCATAAGGTTTGCGAATTCGGTCTGGGTGAGGATGGTCTGGATTTCCACGCTCGGGGTCTCCTTGTATCCACCCTTTACGTCGTACAGGCTGCATCCCCTGCAGAGGGTTCCGATGATGTATTTTCTTATCTCTTCGTGCTCAGTGCTGATGATGCAGACTCTCTTGCGCTTGTTGAGGCTGGACGTGAAATAGTCCACGATGATGCCGTTCAGCCATGTTCCGATAAGGCCAATCACCACCATCCTGAACGGATGCACGAGGAATGCGCTGAGGCAGACAATCACTCCGGAGATGGTAACGGCTGTCCCGATGTCCCAGTGCAGGTATTTCTTCATCATCATTGCCACGATGTCCAGTCCGCCGGTGGATGCGTTGATCCTGAAAAGGAATGCCTGGGAAGCTCCGAGGAGCAGGACGAATCCCAAAAGGTCGAATATCGGGGATCCCATGATGGACGTCATGCCCGGCTCGATCAGGCGGCTGAAAGGGCAGATCCATGCCCAGAGGTCCATGAACGGACCGAGCAGCAGGGATGCGATGACTGTCTTCAAACCCACTTCAGGGCCGAGGAAGAAATATGCGAGAATAAGGAGGAAAGCATTGAGTATCAATACCATCATCGATACCTTCATCGCTATTCCGGCAGATTCGAGCCAGGTGCATATCACCATTGCAAGTCCGGAAATCGATCCGAGGATGAGATTGCTCGGAATAAGGAAATAATACACGGCTGCTGCTCCCACTAAAAGCGCTATCACGAGCGCAACCATCTCGCCCCAGAATTTCTTCTGCGTCAGGAAAGCGAATTCTTCTTTCATTCTTTTCGGTTTCTATCTTATTATTTTGCAAATATAATTATTTTGAAGCGAAAAATGTGGAATCATTAACGAATATGAAGCGCAGGATTGGATTTCTCGCCACGGAAATGTATATTTGTATGATTTAAGTTTCGCAGAGCGAAACAACTGCTTTTGAGGCCTTCAGGCCGAGGGTAAGTCTCTTTCCCGGGGTCGGGAGCGATCAGCAAAAGCCCAGTGGTCTTTTGCAGCGAGCAGCCCGAAGGGACGGTAGGGATTTAGGAAAATGGTAGCGTATACAAAAAATGTGCGTGGGCCTTTTGCACGCACAGAGAAATAAATCCTCTGAGAAGCAGTAAATTGTGACTTGCGAAACTTGATTTGTATCATTGTTACCAGACTTTTACTATGCAGAAGATGAATTCCAGATTTTTTGCGGTGATGCTTGTCGTGATGGCATCCTGCTTTGTTTCCGCATTGCCTGTCTGCAGGGCCGATGGCAGACTTGAGGGCAAAATGTATTCTAATCCCGTGACAACCAATTCGATGCCGGATCCTTCCGTGGTCAGGGCGGACGACGGATGGTATTATGCCTACGGCACGGCGAAGAACGTTTCGATAATGAAGTCGGCTAATCTCGTGGACTGGGAATATGTCGGTACTGCTTTCACGGACGACACCAGGCCTTCTTTCGAACCGGGAGCAGGAATATGGGCGCCGGATGTGACCCGGGTCGGCGGGAAATACGTGATGTATTATTCCATGTCCGTATGGGGAGGAGAATGGACCTGCGGGATAGGCTGTGCCGTGGCGGACAGTCCTGAAGGACCGTTTGTGGACAAGGGCAAGCTATTCAGGAGCAATGAGATAGGAGTCAAGAACAGCATTGACCCGTTCTATATCGAAGAGAACGGATGCAAATATCTTTTCTGGGGCAGTTTCAGGGGAATATATCATGTCCGGCTCACGGATGACGGACTCGGAGTGATGCCGGGTGAGGAGCCGGTGCTCGTGGCTGGTACTGCCTACGAAGGCACTTACATCCACAGGCACGAAGGAAAATATTATTTTTTCGCTTCAATAGGCTCCTGCTGCGAGGGTACGAAAAGCACGTACAAGACGGTCGTCGGCCGCTCGGACAGCCTTTTCGGGCCGTATGTGGACAGGGAAGGCCGTCCCATGCTCGAGAACAATCACGAGATTGTCATTCATGGCGATGACCTCTTCGTCGGCACCGGGCACAATTCCGAGATAGTCTCCGACGATGCCGGTAACGACTGGATCCTGTATCATTCATTCGTAGTCGGCGGTCCGGAAGGCCGTGTCCTGATGCTGGACCGCGTGGAATGGATAGACGGCTGGCCTTATGTGAAATCTTCCATTCCGTCGCATTCCGCCCCGGTGCCGGAGATTCACTAAAGGGATCCGAGATTTACCTAATAATGAGTATGCCATAATCCTGATAAATGGGCTATATTTGCAGAATTATAGGGAATGGCTTATGAGACTGTCAGACTTGAGGACCGGGGAGCAGGGTGTGATCGTGAAGGTCAACGGTCATGGAAGCTTCAGGAAAAGACTTATCGAGATGGGGTTCATCTCCGGCAAGAAAGTGACCGTAGTCCTGAATGCTCCTCTGAAGGATCCTATTGAATATGAAATACTTGGGTATAAACTTTCGCTCCGTCGCAGTGAGGCTGACCAGATAGAGGTCATATCCGAGGCGGAAGCCTTGGTAGAACTGTCGGAGCACAGGACTCCGATGGCCGTATATGAAGACGACGCGGATGAGGAATGGGCCCTGAACAAGATGATGTCCAAGCTCGCCGAGGAACGCGGCCACGTCATCAGGGTAGCCCTTGTGGGCAATCCGAACTGCGGCAAGACATCCCTGTTCAATATTGCTTCAGGCTCCCACGAACATGTGGGCAACTACAGCGGCGTCACCGTGGATGCGAAGGAAGGCCGTTTCGAGTACAAGGGCTACAAATTCGTGCTCGTGGACCTGCCGGGTACATATTCTCTCTCGGCCTACAGCCCGGAAGAACTGTATGTCCGCAAAAATCTGATAGACAATGTCCCGGACGTCATAATCAATGTCGTTGACGCCTCCAATCTCGAGAGAAATCTCTACCTCACCACCCAGATAATAGACATGAACCTGCGAGTGGTGATGGCCCTGAACATGTACGATGAACTGCAGGCAAACGGTGACAAGCTGGATATCAAGCAGTTGGGTTGGCTTCTCGGAATGCCTGTCTGCCCGACGGTGAGCCGTGACGGAACCGGAATCCCGGAGCTTTTCGACACAGTAATAAAGATTTACACCAGAAGCGACCAGAGACTTTCACGCCACATCCATATCTACCATGGTGCGGAGCTTGAGAAGAGTATCGACCGAATAAAGCTGTTGCTCCAGAGGAATGCGTCGGTCCGCGACCGCTATTCCACGAGATATCTGGCCATCAAATATCTTGAGAATGACAGAGATATCGAGAGAATCATCGATGCCCTTCCGGAAAGGGACGAAATCATCTCGGCAAGGGTCGAGGAGGAGCGGCGCATCAGGACTTATCTGCATTCCAATACCGAGTCCGCCATAGTTGACGCGAAATACGCATTCATCCAGGGAGCTTTGGCCGAGACATACGCAAGACATCGCGAGGAACACCCCAAGAGGACCATCACCGACCGGATTGACGCCGTCGTCACCAACAGGTGGCTTGCCTTCCCGATTTTCGTGGCCATTTTGTATATCATTTTCCAGGCCACGTTCAGTATCGGCAATTATCCCATGACGTGGATTGACTGGATTGTTTCGCGGACTGGGGAGTTCATCGCTTCGTTCATGAAGGCGGGATGGCTGAAGGACCTTGTGGTGGACGGCATCATTTCCGGTGTCGGGAGTGTCCTGGTGTTCCTGCCCAATATATTGATACTCTATTTCTTCATCTCGCTGATGGAGGATTCCGGATATATGTCGAGGGCGGCGTTCATCGTGGACAAGCTGATGCACAAGATAGGGCTCCACGGAAAGTCTTTTATCCCGATGGTGATGGGCTTCGGCTGCAATGTGCCTGCAATCATGGCCACCCGCTCCATAGAGAGCCGGAAAAGCAGGCTCATCACGATTGCCATAATCCCGTTCATGTCCTGCTCGGGCAGGCTTCCGGTTTTCGTGCTCATTGCCGGGGCCTTCTTTCCTAAAAATGCTGCCCTGGCGCTACTTGGAATATATCTTCTCGGCATTGTGCTGGCCATCCTGTCCGCCGTGGTGCTGAGCCGTTTCGTGAAGGATGACGACCTGCCGTTCGTGATGGAGCTCCCGCCGTACAGGGTGCCTACCGGCAAGGCAATATGGAGGCATACCTGGGAGAAGGGGCGCCAGTATCTGCAGAAAATGGCGACCACCATCCTGATTTGTTCCACCCTGATCTGGTTCCTGGGATATTTCCCGAGAAACAACGAACTGGCTGCCGCACGTAACAGGATGTCCGAGGTGACAACGAGGCTTGAAGCCATGAAGGAAATCGGTAAGGGAGATGCCCTGGGTTCAGGATTCATCGGCGATGAGGCAGTCTCCAGTCTCGAAGCCGGGCGGCTGGCGCTGGACAGGGAAATTGATTCTCTCTATGCGGCCCAGCAGGCCAATTCTTTCATAGGGCAGTTCGGCAGGCTCGTGTCTCCGGCCCTTGAACCTCTCGGATTCAATTGGAAAATGGATGTGGGCCTAATCACCGGCATCGCTGCCAAAGAATTGGTAGTCAGTACGTTGGGCGTAATGTATTCGGAAGGTTCCAAGGTGGGTGCAGGCGATAATCTAAACGAAGATACCCAGCTGCAGACAGCCTTGCAGCGGGATCTGTCCAAGGCCTCGGCATTCGCCTACATGGTGTTCATTCTGCTGTATTTCCCGTGCATTGCCACTTTCGTGGCCATTAAGAACGAGACCGGCAAATGGCGCTGGGCCATAGCCTGCTGCGTATATACTATGGTCATAGCCTGGGTGATGGCGTTCGCGGCATTCAGGGTAGGGCTGATGTTTTATTGAATCTGGCCAAGAACACTCTCGAACGGAACCGGGTAGTCTTCGTCATAATCCTTCTTGTACTGGGTGATGAAGTTGTTGTATCTCACCCTCGCTTCGTCGCTTCGTCCGATTTTGCACAAGGTCCTGACACACACCGCAAGCGCATTCTCATTGAACGGATCTATTTCGAACAGGATATCGGTACAGAGAAGTGCATTGCCCCAGTCTTCGTTGCCGAATCTCCATCCGGCCTCGCTTGTCACTGCCGGCACAATCTTGTTCTCCATGTCTTCCTTCATGCGGTCGAGCAGGATGTTCTTCTCGTCGCGGAGGAACTTTCCCCTTGCGAGGATTGAAAGCAGCCTGTCGTTGCCCGGAGAGTAGCATTCCAGCTCCTTCAGGCATTCCACATAGTCGCAGAAGATAGGCCCGGTACATTCAATGCTATATCTCTTCTCCTTGAATATCAGATGGATACCATTGATTTTCGCGAGAATCTTCCGCAGGTTGTTGAGCGTGACTCCGCGGACATTCTTCGAGGTTTCCTCTTCCTTGTCAGGCCACATCATCCCGCTCAGGCGCCGCGAACTGATGCCTCCCTCGGGAGTATAGTACAGGATGAGCAGGAATGCTTCCTTGAGACGTTCCGTCATCATCGCGGTGATGTCTTCTCCGGACGAACTGATCAGCATGGTGTCTCCGAAAAGAAATATGCTGTCGGGGCATTCTTTCACAGGCCTTATCCTGGCACCGTGTCTCTCGTAGTCCATCATCTCGAAACTACGGTATTTGCGTGACCTCAGGTACAATATGACCAGAATCACGATAGTAACAGAAACGAGGGCGGTTGAAGCGAAAATGAACCAAAGCAGCGTGTTCATCTGCACGGGAGTCTCCTCTATGATAGGCGCCTTCGGAGGGTAGCTGATGGTGTAAGCCGTGACCGATGATCTGATGTCGCCCTTGGATTCTTCCACCAGGGCTATCATCTTGCCAAGTTCCCGGTCGTAGAACAGATTGGCGTTGGTGGTGATTTTGTCAGAGAATATCGGAATTGTACTGCCGAGCTTGACGTGTTTCCCGTCCTTCATTGCGAACCTGTACAGCTGCAAGCTCGATTCCGTCACGCTTTCCGGATAGCACAGGGCGTAGAACCCGTCTTCTTCGCATATTGCCATGTTCCTGGCAGCTACGCAGTTGGGCCCTTCCCAACTGTCCAATGCCCATTTCTTCCTGACTTCGAATGTGACCGGGTCCACCTGATACAGGTCATAGAAATATTCCCTTCCCACAATCTGGCGGCCGCTCTCGTTGCCCATTCCTCCGTATATGTAGAGCGAGCCGTCGAATTTGCTGTAACCCATCGCGCAGAAATATCTCGGCCACAATGCGTCACCGGTCAGCTCCGGGCATGTTTCCCATTGCCCTGTACGGACATTCATCCTGCGGAATTCACCATTGTACCTGCCGTTTCCGAAACCTCCGTATATATAGAACTGTCCTGAATCT
>SFNZ01000092.1 GCA_004552615.1 Bacteroidales bacterium
CTGAATCCTTCCAGCCGGGTGAAAAACTCCTTCTCCCTGTACATATCCGAAGAATCCGCCCATATTACAGTATTTTCCGGAAAAATGTCGGATATATATATACCTCTCTCATTTTCAGAAAGTTCCTTCGCCATTATATCCGGCACTATCTCAGCCTTGTCCCGTTCTTCCACGGAAAGCTGGGTATTGCAGTCGAACACATTGACTGTCTCCACTTCATCCCCGAAAAACGAGATTCGGTAAGGATTGCTGTCTGAATACGAGAAAATGTCTATGATGGAACCCCTGACCGCGAACTGTCCCGGAGCCGACACGAAATCGGTACGGATGAAATTCTGGGAAACCAGCACATTGACGATGGAATCATGGCTTATCTCGTCGCCTTTCCTGATGGTCAGGGCAGCACCTGATATGCTTGTACTCTCAGGTATAAGTTCTTCGAGAGCCTCAGGATAAGTCACAATATAGAGAAGATCATTGCCTGAATCCTTTGATGACAGGATACGTCCCACGGCCGAAGTCCTCTGAACTCCCAGGGAAGACTTGTAATTGCTCCTCTCCACGCTTTTCCCGGAATCCGGAAGAAAGAACACCCTGTCCCCCTCCACTAGAGCGTAAAGGTCTGACGAACAATATTCTGCGGAGTCCTTGTCCGGAAGGATGACGACGTTCACACCTGCCGGAGACGCCTCTGAAACTACGAACCATCTTGCCGAAAGGTACAGCCCGGAACAGAATACCTCCTTCCTTGCTGCCATATCTTTTCTCAACTGTTCCGTCTTCTGTTTACTTATCAACATAATCGTGTAAATAATTGTTGAAAACCTGTTCAAAACCCCGGTTTTTCCTGTTCATTCCATAGTGGAAACAAATTTATAACTCTTTCCTGCCAATCCGAAATTATTTTTTATGCAGGAACGGATTGAAATCCGCAAATAAATCTTCCAACATTTTCTCAAATGCGTTCCCAATATGATATCAACATTTTTACAGGTATGAAAATTTATGATTTTCAATGCATTACTAATCACTTTCAACATTTCCACAACCGTATATGAATCATCAATTCAAAAATAAATCCATATATTTGTATAAATTATTGTTTTGAAAATGGGTAGTGATTTTTCCCCGTATGCTGCCGGGACTGACAAAGATAAGGATTTAGACGGAATAATAAGGCCCCACGAACTGGAAGATTTCACGGGCCAGGACAAAATAGTCACGAACCTCAAGATATTCATACAGGCCGCCCTCATGAGAGGGGAGCCTCTCGACCACGTCCTTTTCCACGGGCCTCCGGGACTCGGAAAGACCACCCTTGCAAATATTGTAGCGCAGGAACTCGGGGTAAATATCAAGATAACTTCCGGACCGGTGCTCGACAAGCCCGGGGACCTTGCCGGACTCCTCACTTCATTGGAAAAAGGTGATGTCCTATTCATAGACGAGATACACAGGCTTTCTCCTGTCGTGGAGGAGTATCTTTATTCCGCCATGGAGCAGTTCGCCATAGACATTCTTATAGACAAGGGACCCGGGGCGCGTTCCGTCAGGATCTCCCTGAATCCGTTCACGCTGGTCGGCGCGACCACGAGGAAAGGCCTGCTCACGGCTCCTCTCAGGGCCAGGTTCGGAATAGACTTCGCCCTTGAATATTATGATGCAAAGGACCTTGTCCGCATCGTCAGGAGGAGCAGCAATCTGCTCGGGGTGGAAATTGAGGACAGCGCTGCGATGGAGATTGCACTCAGGAGCCGCGGAACCCCGCGTATAGCCAACTCCCTCCTGAGGCGTGTCAGGGATTTCGCCCAGGTCAAAGGAGACGGACACATCGACCTGGCCATATCCAAATATGCCCTAGACGCGCTGAACATCGACAAGCGCGGCCTGAACCAGATAGACAACAAGATACTCCATACCATCATCGCCAAGTTCAAGGGAGGCCCTGTAGGGGTCAATACCATAGCCACGGCGGTAGGGGAGGACCAGGGTTCCGTGGAGGAGGTATATGAGCCTTTCCTCATCAAGGAGGGCTTCCTGCAGAGGACCCCGCGCGGAAGGATTGCGACCGAACTTGCCTACCGGCATCTCGGGTTTCCAGTCGGTCCCGGGCAGTTCGACGGTCCTGAAATCATAGAAGGCAGTCTTTTTTGACTTATATTTGGGAATTACTTACACTTTTTCAAGGTTTATTCGCCAAAAATGACTAAACTTGCACTTTGGAATACTATATGAATTGTACAATTTCATAAAAACAATAAAATGGCCGATAAATTTATCTCAAAGATTCCTGACGGACCTTTGGCAGAAAAATGGACCAAACGTAAGTCAGAAATTCGTCTTGTCAGTCCTAACAACAAAAGGAAACTTGAAGTGATCGTAGTCGGTACCGGTCTCGGCGGTGCATCTGCAGCTGCCACTCTCGGTGAACTCGGCTACAATGTCAAGGTCTTCTGTATCAGCGACTCTCCTCGCCGTGCACACTCCATCGCAGCACAGGGAGGTATCAATGCCGCAAAGAACTATCAGAATGACAATGACTCAGTCTACCGTCTCTTCTACGACACCATCAAAGGTGGTGACTATCGAAGCAGGGAAGCCAATGTCTACCGCCTCGCCGAGGTGAGCGCAGCCATCATTGACCAGTGCGTCGCCCAGGGCATTCCTTTCGCAAGGGAATATGGCGGGTATCTTGCCAACCGTTCATTCGGAGGAGTACAGGTAAGCCGTACTTTCTACGCCCGCGGACAAACCGGACAGCAGCTTCTTCTCGGTGCCTATGCAGCTCTCAACAGGCAGATTGCGGCCGGTACGGTGAAGAGCTATCCTCGTCATGAGATGCTCGACCTCGTCGTCATCAACGGTGAGGCGAAGGGTATTATCGCCAGAAATCTTGTCACCGGAGAACTCGAGAGATTCGGTGCACATGCAGTAGTAATCGCCACCGGAGGTTACGGACGTACATACTTCCTCTCCACCAATGCAATGAACAGCAACGGTTCAGCTGCATGGCAGTGCTACAAGAAAGGTGCTTATTTCGCAAATCCTTGCTTCGCTCAGATCCATCCTACCTGTATTCCTGTACACGGTGACCAGCAGTGCAAGCTGACCCTTATGTCAGAGTCCCTGCGTAACGACGGCCGTATCTGGGTTCCTAAGAAGATGGAGGACGTGATGAAGCTCCGCAATCACGAGATCAAGCCTTCCCAGATTCCTGAAGAGGACAGGGATTACTATCTCGAGCGCCGTTATCCTGCATTCGGAAACCTCGTTCCGCGTGACGTGGCTTCCCGTGCAGCCAAGGAAAGATGCGATGCCGGCTTCGGTGTGAACGAGACCGGTCTTGCAGTATTCCTCGATTTCAAGGATGCCATCAACAGGCTCGGACACCAGAGAGTTGCCGAAAGATACGGAAACCTCTTCCAGATGTATGAGAAGATTACCGCTTCCAGCCCTTGGGAGGAGCCAATGATGATATATCCGGCCATCCACTATACCATGGGAGGTATTTGGGTTGACTATGACCTCCAGACCACCATCCCTGGTCTTTATGCCATCGGTGAGGCCAACTTCTCCGACCACGGCGGAAACCGTCTCGGTGCTTCAGCCCTCATGCAGGGTCTTGCAGACGGTTATTTCATCCTGCCTGTCACCATCGGAGACTATCTCTCGCACAAGTTTGCAGAGCCTAAGACCGATACTTCCGCACCTGAGTTCGAGGCTGCCGAGAAGGCTGTCCAGGAGCGTATCGACAAACTGTTCGCAGTCAAGGGAACAGAGCCTGTAGATGCTATCCACAAGAAACTCGGACACATCATGTGGGAGCATGTCGGAATGGCACGTACTGCAGAAGGTCTCAAGGAAGGTATTGCACAGATCCAGGAGCTCCGCAAGGAATTCTGGAAGACCGTCAGCGTACCTGGATGCCAGAAAGAGTTCAACCAGGAGCTCGAGAAGGCTCTCAGGCTCGTGGATTTCTTCGATATCGGAGAGCTCATGGCCAAGGATGCCCTGAACAGGAGCGAGTCCTGCGGAGGTCATTTCCGCGAGGAAAGCCAGACTCCGGAAGGGGAGGCCAAGAGGGACGACGAGAACTTCATGTATGTCGCCGCTTGGGAATACAAGGGAGAGGGCAACGAGCCTGAACTCCACAAGGAGCCTCTTGTATACGAGAATATTCACGTAGCTACCAGAAACTATAAAGACTAATTAGAGATGGATTTCAATTTGAAAATATGGCGTCAGAAAAACGCCCAGGCTCAAGGTCATTTCGAGACTTATCACGTCTCCGGAATTGAGGAGGACGCATCCTTCCTCGAGATGCTTGACATTCTGAACGAGCAGCTTATCCGTGAGGGAAGTGATCCGGTAGCCGTTGACAAGGGATGCAAGAGCAGCGGTCCTGTTTCTTTCGACCATGACTGCCGCGAGGGTATCTGCGGTGCCTGCTCCCTGTATATAGACGGACGTGCGCATGGTCCGGACGACCAGGTAACCACCTGCCAGCTTTTCATGCGTCATTTCGAGAACGGTGCCACCATCACAGTGGAGCCTTGGAGAAGTGCTGCTTTTCCGGTAATCAAGGATCTTGTAGTGGACAGGACTGCCTTCGACAAGATTCTCCAGGCCGGCGGCTTCATTTCCGTAAGGACCGGTTCCGCACAGGACGGCAATACTCTTCTTATTCCTCATGACAAGGCAGAGGAGAGCATGGATGCAGCTGCCTGCGTAGGTTGCGGTGCTTGCGTTGCAACGTGTAAAAACGGCTCTGCAATGCTCTTTGTGGCTGCAAGGGTATCTTCTCTCGCTCTCTTGCCTCAGGGTCGCCCAGAGGCCGCAAAAAGGGCCCGTGCGATGGTTGCAAAGATGGACGAACTCGGATTCGGAAACTGTACGAATACCAGAGCATGCGAAATGGAGTGTCCTAAGGGCATTTCCGTAGAGCATATCGCCCGTCTGAACCGCGAGTTCCTCGCTGCCAAGTTCAGCGAATAATTCGCTTATTCTGATAATAATATCCGCCGCGAGGGTTGTTCCTGGCGGCGGATTTTTGTATTCATGCTCTGATCAATGAAAAACGGCTGGCAGAATTCACTGCCGGCCGTCTTCAAATGTATCAGTTTCTACGAATTATTTCGTGGTGAATGAACCTACGGTAGAACTGTAAATGTATTTGTCATAGACTCTGCAGTAAGATTTGTAGTAATACTTAGTACCAGATGAGAGCCCTGATATTGTACTGTTCTCAAGACTCATCATCATAGTCCAGAAGTCGCTGACAACTTTAAGTTCAGTACTCTTGATTCCGGAAGTATTGATATCAAAATTTTCTGATTCAGAGCATATTACACCGAATGAAATATTATCATTATTTTCAAGATTCCAACTCATGTCGTTCAGCGCACCTGAGAAAGTTGCAGAAGTTTCATCATTACTGTCAAGTACAATTGCATAGTTTACATTAGCAGTTTCGAAAGAACCTTCAACCTTCGAAATGATTGAACCATTCTTCTTTACATAAGCCCTGTAATAGTATGTTGAAGAAGGGTCAAGAAGTGTTTTCTGCTGAAGTTTGTATTTCTTAGCCAAATCATCATATTGAGTGATTGGAAGGTCAACAGCATCACTGAGGTCACTGTTCTTAGAATATTCCATACCGAAGGTATAAGCCTCGGCATTGGTCTCAGGCTTTACAATGTCAAAATAGAATTTGAAAGTTCCCTGATAAATGTCGGTGGAACTGATGCTTATGCTTGCAGTTTCTCCTGCAGGAGTGGTGAAACTGTCTATATCGAAATATGTGTAGTTCCCGTTGACTTTGTAATATCCTCTGTAATAGTATTTAGTACCAGCTGAAAGACCTGTTGCCGTATTGGCCTTAAGGATGTATGAGTTTGAAAGCCAATCGAGATCTACTGACATTGACAGATCGTTGACACCGGAAGTTGAAGCGTCGAATGACTCACTTGTAGAGTAGAGCACACCGTATGTTATTGCTTTATCAGCAAAGTTCCAGCTTCCTTCCTGAAATACTCCACTGAAAGTAGCAGAAGTCTCGTCGAATGATTCAACGCTAAATCTTAAGTTCATCTTATCAGTAGTGAATTTTCCTGCCTTGCCGTAAACAACTTCTTTTCCATTATTTACGTAAGATCTGTAGTAGTACTTACTA
>SFNZ01000025.1 GCA_004552615.1 Bacteroidales bacterium
CATTCCAGGACGGGCACATCGACTATGACGAGCTGGATGCATTTTTCAGCGTGAACAAGAAACTGGCAGACCGTTACGGAATGCAGTGCTGGACCAATGCCGAGACATTCGACAGGGACATGCCTATAAATTTCCTCCCTATCAAGTTCGACAAGCTCCGCCTGAAACTTGAGGCTGCGAAACGCTGCGGATACGACAAGGCCATTACCTTCGAATTCCCGCATTTCCTCAGCCCTCAGTCCGTCTATTCTGCAGCCGGCAATCTCTACAACAGATACAAGGAGTATTTCAATATCGACTAATTGCGGTTCACATGCGACACCAAGGTACAGCATATGTCATTTTCCTGGCAGCGGTCGCTGCCATCGGAGGAATTCTGTTCGGTTATGACACAGCCGTCATTTCCGGCACCACTGACATCGTAAGAAACCAGTTCTCCCTCAGCGCTTCCGGAGAAGGATGGTATGTGGGATGCGCCCTGATAGGCTCTATCATAGGAGTAATATGCGCAGGAAGCCTGAGCGATTACCTGGGACGTAAGATCACCATGCTAATCTCCGCCACATTCTTCAGCGTCAGTGCAATAGGATGCGCAGTATGCGGCAGCTTCTCCGCCCTCGTAATATTCAGGATAATCGGAGGAGTCGGAATCGGAATCGTGTCCATAGTATCCCCTATATATATTTCCGAGATATCCCCTGCCCGAATCCGGGGCACTCTCGTATCACTCTACCAGCTTGCAGTGACGGCAGGATTCCTGCTCTCCTACATGGCCAACTGGATAATCGACGCTGGGATTGACCCGGCAGTAGCCGACGGAAGTCTGTGGACAAGGATGTTCAATGCTGAGGCATGGCGCGGAATGCTCGGAAGCGAAACCCTTCCGGCCCTGCTCTTCCTGTTCGTGATATTCTTCATTCCGGAGAGTCCCAAGTGGCTGGTCATCAAGGGCAATGCCGGGCAGGCCAGGAAAGTCCTCTCTAAAACCATGTCCTCCGAAGAGGAAATAAGCAGGGAGATAGAGGTGACCGGGGCATCCCTCGGAGACGACAAAGGGAAATGGTCCGACCTGCTCAAGCCCGGGATTCTTACCGCTGTCCTTGCCGGATGCGCCATAGCCATACTCGGGCAGTTCATGGGTGTCAATGCAGTACTCTATTACGGCCCGAAGATATTCTCCGATGCAGGATTCGACAATCCGATGTTCTCCACAGTACTTGTGGGACTGGTGAACTTCGCCACGACGATACTCGCAGTATTCATCATTGACAGGGTGGGACGCAAGCAACTGATCTACTGGGGAGTGAGCGGAATGATCATCTGCCTGATTGCCATCGGGACATATTTCTGCGCAGGTCCGTCACTCGGTCTCGGCAACGGGTTCATGCTTGCATTCTTCCTGGCATACGTATTCTGCTGTGCCATTTCAATTTCCGCAATAGTTTTCGTACTTTTGTCGGAGATGTACCCGAACGCCATCAGGGGACGCGCCATGTCATTGGCAGGACTCATGCTCTGGGTCGGGACATACCTTGTCGGGCAGCTTACTCCGGTGCTGCTCGAATGGAGTCAGGCCGGAACTTTCTTCATTTTCGCCGTGATGTGCGTGCCATACATGCTGATTATGTGGAGAGTCATACCTGAAACTACCGGAAAGACTCTCGAGGAAATCGAGGAATATTGGACACACTGACCACGGTATGAACTCATTCTTGAACTTTTCTGACAACAAAAGCGCATCGCTGAAACAGGCCATTCTCGGCAAGTTCATCAGCGAGGGCACTGACAGCATTGCCGACATGAGCCGGGAGCTCGGAGCCAGCATCCCCACGATAACGAAACTCGTGGGCGAAATGATTGACGACGGGCTTATCGAGGAGGTTGGCAAACTCGGTACCACAGGCGGACGACGCCCGAGCATCTACGGACTGAATCCTTCTGCAGGATATTTCATCGGAGTAGAGATCCGAAACCACCACATCAGCATGGCAATCACGAACTTCAAGGGAGAAGTCATTGATTTCCAGGAAGATATTTCATACATTCTCGAGAACAACGAAGAATCCTTCCGGGCTTTCTGCACGTTCCTGAAACAGCATGTCGAGAAGACCGGCATTGACCGCAGCAAGGTCCTCGCCTACGGATTCAATCTTTCAGGCCGCGTCAATAACGAGACCGGATACTGCTTCAGCTACTTCATCGGAGAAGACAGGCCTATATCCCAGGTCTTCAAGGAGGAACTCGGCACCTGCGTCTTTGTGGAAAATGACTCACGTGCAATGACTTACGGAGAGTACATCTGCGGGGCCGGCAACAATGAGAAAAACATGATCTTCCTCAATGTGACCTGGGGCCTCGGAATGGGAATGATCATAGACGGGAAGCTGTCATACGGAAAGTCCGGATTCTCGGGCGAGATCGGGCATTTCCCGATGCTCAACAACGACCAAATCTGCCAATGCGGAAAGACCGGCTGTCTCGAGACAGGAGCTTCGGGCTCAGCCGCGCACAGAATCGTGATGGAGAAACTTGCCGAGGGAAGAGCTTCGGTATTGTCCGGGACCCTCAAGGAGAAAGGTCACATATCGCTTGACGACATCATCACTGCAGTCGATGAAGAGGACGTCCTGGCAATCGAGGTAATCGAGGAAATCGGAAGCACATTGGGGCGGGCGATAGCCGGCCTGATCAACCTGTTCAATCCCGAGCTTGTAGTCATCGGCGGAAAGGTCTCTGCAGCAAAGGATTACCTGATGCTGCCCATCAAGAGCGCCGTTCAGAAACATTCCCTTAACATGATAAACAGGGACACTACCATAAAATTCTCGAAGCTCGGCAAGAAATGCGGTCCGATCGGTGCCTGCATGCTGTCGAGAAGCAAGCTGCTCGGACTGTTATAAACTTCGGACCATAACATTTTCATGAACAAACGGATAGCTTCCATAGACATTCTGCGCGCCATCGCCAT
The DNA here is from genome assembly GCA_004552615.1 of Bacteroidales bacterium. Classification (GTDB taxonomy): domain Bacteria; phylum Bacteroidota; class Bacteroidia; order Bacteroidales; family UBA932; genus Cryptobacteroides. The sequence continues at coordinate 2,969 of SFNZ01000025.1, forward strand.
CATCGGGATGATATTCTGCGCGAACATCGGATTCGGGTCAGGTCTGCCGGCCTGGATGTTCCATGCACAGTGTCCTCCTCCGACCTATGCATTCGACCCATCAGTAGCGGGAATCACATGGGTGGACCTCGTATTCCCGTTCTTCCTGTTCTCGATGGGTGCGGCATTTCCTCTCGCGATGAGAAAAAGAATCGAAGGCGGTGCAACGATTGGGGCAATCACCCTGCAGCTTGCCAGGAGATGGGTTGCTCTCGTATTGTTCGCATTGGTAATCGGCAACAGCAGCTACAACATCCATAGTTCCGCAAGGCCTGAATGGCAAGTTCTTCTCTTCCTCATTGCAGTATGGGCAGCAATGTTTCTTTCGCTGGTCCGGACCGAAAAACGTTACGTCAATATCGCCGGATTTTTGCTGATATGCATTCTTGCAGCGGCACTGAAATTCTGGTTCGGCATTCCTTTGGACAAAGGCACAAGCGACATCATAATCATGATTCTCGCCACAACAGCGTTTTGGGGCGGCCTGATATGGGTTCTTACCCGTGATGACATCCGTCTCCGCTGGCTTGTCATCCTGTTCGTTGCAGCCGTCAAGGCCGTGGACTCGTATATCCCGGAACTGACATCCGCAATCCATGTCCCGGGCTGCATTTCCTGGCTGTTCAGCTTCGGATGGCTCCAATACCTGCTGATTGTCCTTCCGGGTTCAATCGCCGGAGACATGATCCTGAAACATAGCAGAAGCGGGAAGTCACTGACATTCAGCTGCCGTTCAGTTGCCGCGGGATTCATTGCACTCGCTGCCGTGCTTGTCCAGCTATGGGGACTGTACCTGAGGGTGGTCCTGATTGATTTCATCGCAAGCGCCGTTCTTGCCGTCGGATTTACCGTTCTTGCGTGGAAAGACCGGAACGTTTACTCCCGGACCGGCCTCACCGGTTTCGCACTCCTGCTGGCAGGCATCGCTTTTGACCCGATTGACGGAGGCATTGCCAAGGACTATTGCAATCTCTCCTACCTGTTCACCACATGCGGAATGGCCCTCCTCACGACATGTTTCCTGCTGCTGCTCGAGTTCCATTTCCACTTCACGAGCAAGTTCCTCAGCGGAATCGGCCAGAACCCGATGGTGGCCTATACCGTCACGAGTTTTGCAATATATCCCGTGCTCACCCTGCTCGGCATCTCTCCACTTCTCTACTCACTCGCCTCCGGCAACCAATTCTGGGGCATCGTCCAGGGCCTCATTTTCACCAGTCTAATGATGTGCGCCACTTTCCTCTGCACGCGCCTGAAGTTGTTCTGGAAGAGTTGAAATCCGCTCCTGCAGCAAGCATAATTTTTGCAGTGGCATTGCCGGCTTAATGTCTGCAAGATATCAGATGAAAAAGATAGAAGTTGTCGCCGCAGTGATTCGGCGAGGAAATGAAATATTCGCTACACAGCGCGGATACGGGGAATTCAAGGACTGGTGGGAGTTTCCGGGAGGGAAAATGGAACCCGGAGAAAGCCCGGAACAGGCCCTTGAGCGCGAAATCATGGAAGAGCTGGATGCCAGGATAAAAGTGGGAGACCTGCTGAAGACGGTCGAATGGGACTATCCGTCATTCCATCTCACCCTTCACTGCTACTGGTGCACACTGGCATCGGAATCCCTGCACCTGAACGAACATGAAGCATCGGCATGGCTTGACCGCGGACATCTCGGGGATGTCAAGTGGCTGCCGGCGGACCTCGACATCATAGAACTAATACGCAATACATTATGAGACCGTCATTACGTAAAGCATTGTATATCAGTGCAGGAATCATTATTATCATACTCGCGGCCCTGACAGCCGCCAGTTTCTACATGCTGCGGTTCTCCCTTGCACCAGACCCGAACAGGCGGGATACGGACAGCACCTACAACATATTATATTCCCGCTTCCCGGACATGAAGCCGTGGATGGACAGCATCCGGGCAGGCGGTCATCTCCGTGACACTTTCGTGGTTTCTCCGGCGGGAGAACGGCAGCACGCATATTATCTTGCCTGCGATGATGCCTGCGGCAAGACTGCCGTTCTCGTCCACGGATACAAGGACAGCGCCATCAAATTCTTCTATTTCGGAAGGATGTACAACCGGGACCTGCATTACAACGTCCTCATGCCGGACCTTCACGCCCACGGTCTGAGCGACGGAAACGACATCCAGATGGGCTGGAAGGATGCCGATGAAGTGTTGAACTGGATAAAAGTCGCAGAAGAGATTTTCCGTGACGATAATTACCGTACAGCAATGATAGTTCACGGAGTTTCAATGGGAGCTGCAACGACAATGAACGTTTCCGGAAAAGACCTCCCGGAATATGTCAATGCCTTCGTGGAGGACTGCGGATATACCAGTGTCTGGGACGAGTTCAGCATGCAGCTGAAGGAGATGTTCGGACTGCCGGCGTTCCCTCTCATGCATTCCACAAGCCTGCTCTGCAATATGAAATACGGATGGAATTTCAAGGAGGCCTCCCCTCTCATCTCCGTCAGCCGGTGCACCAGGCCAATGCTTTTCATACACGGGGACGCTGACGACTTCGTGCCGTTCAGCATGATGCAGCCACTGTATGACGCCAAGCCGGAGCCGAAAGAATTCTGGGTGGCACCAGGCTCGGCTCACGCCAATGCATACAGGGACCACCCTGAAGAATATACCGCCGTCGTAAGGCAGTTCCTCGACAAATGGAATCGGCCATAGCCATGCCGATTATAGTGCGGAAGATTCCCTGACCGGAACGCTGCAGATGAGTCCGGAAGAGCTTGCAGAACAGCACATAACCCCTGTCACGATCAGGCTTTCCATCGGTGTGAGCACATTGATGACATCATTGCCGACCTGGAGCTCGGATTCTCAGCAATATAAAAATTTCATGGCACCTGCCGGATATTCCCATTTTTCCGTATAATTTTATACATTTGTAGTATTTGATACAATATGAATATTCTAGCTGTCATTATATGGAAATACTGGAAGCAATCCGTGCCCGTCACTCAGTGAGGGAATATCTCGGCAGACCGATTGACAGGGATACTGCCGGCGCGTTGTCCGCCAAAATCAAGGAAATCAACATTGCTGGAAATCTTCACGCACAGCTTGTCCTGGACGAGCCGAAAGCGTTTCTCGGGCCATTGGCCAAATACGGCAAGTTCCGCAACGTCACGAACTACATCGTAATGGCCGGAAAAGAGGACGCCCGCTCCGATGAGAGCGGACGCCCTTGTCTTGAAGAAAGGGTCGGCTATTACGGGGAGCAGCTCGTGATATATGCACAGACTCTCGGGCTCAACACATGCTGGGTGGGCCTGAGCTATTCCAAGGTGCCCGGAACTTATACTCTTGAGAAGGGAGAAAAGATAATCTGCTACATTGCAATAGGTTACGGAGCGACTCAAGGTGTCGCACACAAGACGAAGACAATCGAGGAACTGAGCAATGCCGGCGGAGGACTCCCCGAATGGTTCACTGCCGGGGTGGAAGCTGCAAGGCTTGCCCCGACTGCAGTCAACCAGCAGAAATTCTTCTTCGAATATGCCGGACGATGCGCCGGAAGCAAGAAGGACATCGTGGAAGCGAGAAGGAAATTCTCCGTAATAGGCTACACCTGGACCGACCTCGGAATTGCAAAATACCATTTCGAAGCCGGTGCAGGAAAGGAAAATTTCGAATGGCGCCAGGCCATGAAATCCATTGCCATTGTATTGTTATGCACGGCGGGACTTGTATTCAGCGGACAGACGATGTATTCCAGACCGGTAACAGAAGCTGTTCAGAATGGCAATGAGCTGACAGTCAACTCCCTCCAGCAGAAAGGGATCCTTCACGGAACCGTTTCGGACGAGACCGGCCCGGTAATCGGAGCATCTGCAACCGTATCCGGAAGCATGAACGGAACTGTGACAGACCTCGACGGACACTTCACTCTCGAAGGTCTTGTCCGGGGAGACGTCATCACCATTTCCTGCATCGGATACGAGAATGTGGAAATCGTCTATTCCGGCCAGGACAACATTGCAGTAAGGATGAATGCCTCCGCGGAATTCCTCGACGCCACAGTAGTCACCGCACTCGGTATCAAGCGTTCGGAAAAAGCGCTGAGCTACAATGTGCAGTCAGTCGACGGAAGCAGCCTCACGGCCGTCAAGGATGCAAACTTCATAAACTCCCTGAACGGAAAGGTTGCAGGTGTGACCATCAATGCGGGAGCCTCGGGTTCCGGTTCCGGAACACGTGTTGTGATGCGCGGAGTGAAATCCATCACCAAATCGAATCTCGCCCTATATGTCATAGACGGATTGCCAATGTACAACCTGTCCAGCGGAGGCTCGGGCAGCATCTATTCCGACCAGCCGGGAACCGACGGCGTGGCGGACCTCAATCCTGAGGACATTGAAAGCATAACAATGCTCACAGGCCCTTCTGCAGCAGCCCTTTACGGAAATGCTGCAGCGGCCGGAGCAGTATTGATAACCACCAAGAAAGGAGAAGCTGGCAAGACAACCGTCACATATTCCAACACGACCACATTCTCGAGAGTATCAATGATGCCGCAGATGCAGAGCCGCTACGGCAACGCACCGAATGACATTTCCTCCTGGGGAGAGAAGGTGGACAACGATTATGACCCTGCCGACTTCTTCAGGACTGGAGTGGACGAGATAAATTCCATATCATTCTCCACGGGCAACAGCCGGAACCAGACCTATGCCTCCGCTTCCAGCACGAATTCCACGAACATACTTCCGAACAGCGGATACAACAGGTACAACTTCTCCGCGCGCAACACGTCCACATTCCTGAATGACAGGATGGTCTTCGACTTCGGGGCCAGCTACATATTGCAGAACGACAAGAACCTTACGGCACAGGGCCTGTATTACAATCCCCTTCCGGGCCTTTACCTGATGCCGAGGTCCGAGAGCTTCGAAAACGTCAGGATTTTCGAGAGATGGGACGAGGCTAAAGGCTACAACGTGCAATACTGGCCGTACGGGAGCGTAACGGCAGGACTCCAGAACCCTTACTGGGTGCAGCACAGAGAGTTGCGGGAGAACAAGAAGACCAGGTACATGCTCAATGCCTCGCTCAAGTTCAATATCACACCGTGGTTGAATATTGCCGGACGCGTGAAGGTTGACAATTATGCCAACCGCCTGACCTACAAGATGTACGCTTCCACGGACGAGAACTTCTCCGGTGAAAACGGCAATTACAGGGACGTCCAGACAACGCTCAAGTCCACATACGCCGACATCATGGCCACCGTGGACAAGAGAATACGTGACTGGAGCCTGAACATCAATCTCGGGGCCAGCATCGACGACAGCAGGGAGGAATATATCGGTTATGACGGAGGCCTGGACATCCCGAATTTCTTCGCCGTGCACAACATCAAGTTCGAAAGAGGATGGAAACCGAAGCAGGGCGGATGGCACGACCAGGCGCAGGCCATCTTTATCAATGCCGAAGTAGGCTGGAAATCAATTATTTACCTAACCGCAACAGGCAGGGTTGACTGGGAGTCCGAACTGGCATATTCGAACTACAGCTGCTTCATGTACCCGAGCGTCGGGATCTCCGCCGTATTATCAAGCCTGTTCGATGCCCCGGACTGGCTATCTTTCCTGAAAGTCAGGGCATCATACGCGGAGGTCGGCAATTCCTACGGACGATACATGACAACCGCCTCATATCCGTACGACGAGCAGAGCAAGTCATGGAGCACGACTACATCATATCCAAACTACGACCTGAAGCCTGAGAGAACCAAATCCTGGGAGGCCGGAATCGACGCCAACTTCTTCAACGACCTGAGCCTCAAGCTCACATATTACCATTCCAACACATTCAACCAGACATTCTACGCTTCCCTGCCGTCCTCATCGGGATACACGTCCATTCCTATCCAGAGCGGAAACATCATGAACGAAGGAATTGAGGCCGGAATCGGATACGACCATAAATGGGGCGGTTTCTCTTTCGGGGCACACTACACGTTCACATGGAACAGGAACGAGGTGAAGTGCCTTGCAGACGGGGCCGTGAACCCGTTCACCGGTGAGACCATCAGGATGGAGGAACTGACAGTGGGAGGATTCGGGCAGACTGACGCGAAGGTCATCCTGAGGACGGGAGGTTCCACAGGTGACGTCTATGCCCAGAAGAAGATTGCCCGTGACCTTAACGGATACATTCTCAACGACCCGAACACCGGGCTGTCGGTGACGAGCGGAGATTATTTCAAGATTGGTTCCATACTCCCGAAGGCCAACATGGGACTCAGCCTGGACTTCGGATGGAAAGGAATTGCCCTCGGGATGACATTCAACGCAAGGCTCGGAGGCATCGTGATGAGCGAGACCCAGGCAACCCTCGACAGATACGGAGTATCCGAGGCCTCGGCTGCAGCGAGGGACAATGGCGGAGTACGCATCAACTCAGGTCTCGTGACTGCAAAGAATTATTACCAGACCACTGCCGGAATTGTCACGGACTACACCTACGACGCGACCAACGTCAGGCTCGGACAGCTGAATCTGAACTACACACTACCACGCAGATGGTTCAGGGACAAGTGCACGCTCAACGTCGGATTCATCGCGAAGAACCTGTGGATGATATATTGCAAGGCTCCTTTCGACCCGGAGCTCACGACAGCCGTATCATCCAACTATTACCAGAGTTTCGACTCATTCATGCTCCCGTCCACCAGGACGATGGGATTCAACGTGAGAGTACAGTTCTGAAAATCCTGAAGAATCATGAAAAAGACCTTGAAACATATATTCTTCCTCATATTGGTACTCTGCTCCGCAGCCTGCACCGGCAAATTCGAGGAATACAACAGAAATCCGTACCAGCCGTCAACGGTACCGGTCAACGACCTGCTCAGCAGCATGTTCAATGTCTATGCAAGTCCACAGCAGAACGAATGCCAGTTCAACAATTGCATGTGGGCCTGCTACAGCGGACACATCACTTCCCCGAACAACTGGAACAAGGGAACCGGAGTCTTCGCGTATTTCAATGCCGAGGAAGGCTGGAATCAGTCCACGACCAACACTTTCTTCACCAAGATATACACCAACTATTTCATCATACGGGAAAGCACCGGAGGAGAAGGAGTAATCTTCGCCATTGCCCAGCTCACGAGAATTTTCGCAATGCAGGAAATAGCGACATTGCAGGGACCTATACCTTACACCAAGGTCAGGGCCGGGGACATCTACGTGGAATATGACGACGAGCCTACAGCATGGAAAGCCATGTTCGAGGACCTCGACGGGGTCATCTCCACCCTGCGGAACGCCTCTGTATCAGGCATCAGCGAAGAACTCCAGGAAGTTGACCAGATCTACGGAGGAGACTGCTCCAGATGGCTGAAATTCGCCAATACGCTCAAACTGAGGATGGCCGTGCGCATCAGCGGGGCTGATCCGGAATTCGCCAGGACCAAAGCCGAGGAAGCCGTGGCGGACGGAGTGATGACCTCAGTGGACGACAGCGCCTATGACAACACGAACAGCGGACAGACCAACAACGGCTACAAGATAGTGCACAACTGGGGCGAGCTCAGGGCCAATGCCTGCCTCGTTTCCTACATGAACGGATACCGGGACCCGAGAAGGGAGGCCTATTTCTCCAAAGCCTCCGACGCACTTGGCGGAGGTTATATCGGAGTACGTTCAGGTACTGCAAATCCTCCTGTTCCTGCTACATACACGGATTTCAGTTCATTCAAGATTGCAGTCGAGGCAAACAAGGGTCTCAAGGATGCCGGAGAAAACCCGATGCCGATAATGTACGCGAGCGAAGCCGCTTTCCTGCGCGCGGAAGGTGCCCTGAGGGGATGGAATACCGAGGGTACTGCAGAAAGCCTGTATAAGGAAGGCATCAGGCTGGCATTCAGCGAGTTCGACGTGAACGGAGCGGAAGAATACATGGCCAATTCCACCCTTGTCCCGGGCAGCCACAATGACCCTCTGTCCTCATCCGACAGCTACGAAAACGAATCCAGGATCACCATTGCCTGGGATGAAGCGGCCCCGATGGAAGAGAAACTCGAGAGAATCATAACGCAGAAATGGATTGCAAATCTCCTGAACCCTGTCGAAGGATGGGCGGATTTCAGGAGGACGGGATATCCGAGAATTTTCCCTCCGGTACTCAGCGCATCTCCTGACGGCTGCGACCTGAAGAGGCAGGTCAGAAGGCTGCATTTCCCGCAGAGTGAATATAACGGAAACAGAATCAATACCGAAGCCGCATGCTCTTTCCTCCCCGGCGGGGCTGACAGTGACAACGCGGACCTCTGGTGGGCATTGAAAACTGACGGACAATATTGAAATTGACATGAACAGAACAGCATATATCATAATCGCAGCCATAGCGCTCCAGTCCTGCTCTGACTGGACTACGCCGGAGGCAAAATTCCATGACCCGGTAAACATCAACACGGAAGAGTATTACAAGGCACTCCGGGAATATAAGGAGACCGACCACGCAATCTGCTTCGGATGGTACAGCGGATGGACCGGTTCCGGAACAGACATGTACAACCAGCTGAGGGGAATCCCGGACTCGATGGACGTAGTCTCGATCTGGGGCAGCAAGACCGGACTGACTCAGGAACAGTTCGACGACATGCATGAAGTGCAGCGGAAGAAGGGAACCAAGGTCCTATGGTGTCAGCATATAGTGGACATTGGCCGGGAGATCACGCCTGCCGGACAGTCTGCAGAAGAATACTGGGGCTGGAACGGCTCCTGGTATGATGGCACGGAAGAAGCAGACGAAGCCATCAGGAAATACGCCAGGGCAATCGTTGACTCGGCATTGTTCTACGGCTATGACGGATGCGATTTCGACTATGAGCCTAACTACGGCTACAGCGGCAACATTTCCGGTTCCCCGAAAGCCATGCAGGTATTCCTCTCAGAAGTGGCGAAATACATGGGTCCTAAATCCGGAACAGGGCTCATCCTCGCCGTGGACGGAGAACCCCAGACATTGCTTGCGGAAAGCGGACCTCTGCTCGACTACTATATTATCCAGGCATATTATTGCACCGGAGACTATAATCTCGACTCGCGTTTCAACAGGCTGCTCGACAAGTTCGGCTCCCTCGAGGATGAGGAGACGATTCTGCGCAAGACCGTATGGTGCGAAGATTTCGAGAGACATGCAGGAGACGGTGGCCCTACTTTCACCACTAGGGACGGAATTACGACATACTCCCTGATGGGAATGGCGATGTATTACCGACCGGGCATTCCTGACTGCAGGATCGGAGGAGTCGGAGCATACAGGTTCAACCTGTGCAGGAGCCGCAACGACTATTATTTCATGCGTGCTGCAATCCAGCAGATGAATCCGGCACATCATTGAGAATAAATGAATTACGAAGCAATGAGAAAGAGAATCCTAATATATGCAGCCATCTCCGCAATACTGGCAGCGGGATGTGACGATGCCCCGTACGGCATCATTGAAAACGCCGTCTATATTTCCGAGGCGGCTCCGGAAGACAGATTCACGCAGCAGGTGGAGAACCAGACGGTGGACGGAACTGTCGAGAAGACCATCACCGTACGTCTCGCAAAAGCAGTGGACAGCGACGTCACTGTCACCCTCGGAATAGACGAGGAAATGCTTGACACATACAATTCCCGGAAAGGGACATCCTATATGGTACTTCCCGAAGAATACCGTTCATTCGATTCTGAAGTGACCATCCCGGCCGGCAGCATATCAGCCGTTTCCACCCTGACAATCAGACAGTTCCAGACGCCGAACGGAGAAGCATACGCTATTCCCCTGACGATTTCATCGGTAACGGGACCGGTCACGACAGCAGGCGATGCCAGACATATCCTCTATCTGCTGATGGCTCCGCATTTCCAGAAGACACCGCTTCTGAATCCTTCCAATGCAGGAGGCTGCAAGGCATCCTTCACGACTCCAGTAACCGGGCTTTCGGAATGGACAGTGGAGTTCTGGATGAAGATGACCAACACGGCCGGATACACGTCAGCCAACGGGGTATTCTACGGCAACTCCTCCCCTGTCGCATTCAGCGACCTGTATCTCAGATGGTGGCCGAACGGGGCTATGCAGAAAGGCCCTTGCTTCCAGAACCAGATGACCGGAGTATATTTCGACGACAATACCGAAGCCTGGAAAGCCGACACCTGGTATCATGTCGCATACACCTACGACGGCAGCCTCATCCAGATGTACATTGACGGACAGAAGAATGCCAACAAGCAGATGGAATCCGGAAAAACATTCTCATTCGGGACCGTCACCCTCGTGGGCGGCTCATGGTGTTACGGCCAGGCCTGCTCTCTCGCCCAGATCAGGATGTGGGACAAATGCCTGAGCCAGGCCACATTGCAGGATGCAATGAACCGCGGTGTCCCTTCCGACAGCCCGGGGCTCTTCGGATACTGGAAATGTGATGAAGGGGAAGGCTCCCTTCTCAAGGACTCCTCCCCCGGCGGTAATGACATACAGCTCAAAAGCGCTCCGAAATGGTCCGATGAGATAAATTTCCTTCATCCCAACGGGTAGGACGCCGGCTGGTGCCTAATTTCCTATGGTTTTTCCTGAACCGGCTCTTGAAGCCTCCTCAAGATTTCCGACCTTGCGGTAGCGGAGAGGCTGCTGTGCCTTGCCGAAATTCCATGAAACGCCCACAGTAAGTTTCTGCTGGTAGAATTTCTGGCCGAGATATGAGCTTGAGACTCCCCCGTCGGCCTGGGACTTCATGTCCAGGTTGGCAGTCCTGCTGCGGAACACGTCGTTCAGGTTCAGTGACAGGGTCATACGATTGTCAAGCAACTGCTTCTTGACCCCGAAATCGGACCACCACTGGATTTTCATCTTGTAATAGCCCATCTCCATCGGAGAAGTGAACTTGCCGTCCAGCTCGAATCTCCAGTCTTTCGGAAGACGGAAGGAGAAACAGGTATATGCATTGCCCACCAATGAACTGGTGCTGTAGTCGAGTCCGTCAGAGAAAGTCTTCATGGACATTCCGGTAAGATTCAGGGTCCAGTCGAGCCATTTCGTGATCGGAAGGGCGGAAACGCTGAACGCAAGATAGGCAGTATTGCTCTTTCCGAAATTGCCCCATTCCAGATACTGGTCACCGTTGTCCAGGACATGAGGAACCTGCATTACCCAGTCTCCGATATGGGTGTAACCCGCCGCGAGATTCAGATGACTGCCAAAGCCGATGCTCAAGGAGACGTCATCAGAGATCTGAGGCTTCATGGACGGATTGCCGACGGTCCAGGTATGGGCGTCCACATAGGTCACTGTAGGATTCAGGTAGAAATACCCCGGACGTTCAATCCTTCGGGTATAGGAAGCCGCAAATCTCCATTTGGCATTGGGATTGAACCCTGCGAATACCGTAGGGAAAAGATTGAGATAACTCCTTCTGGTACTCTCCCCCGCGCTCTTCCAGTTTCCGTAAGAATTGGTGTATTCAGCCCTGAGTCCGGCCTTCACGCTCCATTTCGGTCCGAGAGACATCGCAGCGTTGAAATAAGCAGCGGCCACATGCTCCCTGTAGGTAAACTGCGTCATTAGATCCATCTCGGAAGAGCCTTTTTCAATGCGTGAAGTCTCATTGTCAGTATTGGAAAGACACCATTTTGCCCCGGCCTCGAACATCACTTTCTTCCACAGAAGTGATTGATAATCAAGCTTTGCAGAATAAATATCCACCCCATTTTCAGTGTCGATTGTCCTGTAGAGGGCCGTGTTCTCCCCAGTAATAGGATGAAATGTGGCAATATCGAGGCGGGAAAGGGAATTGTTACCGATATGGTAATAATCCAGGTTGGCCGTCATCTCCGCGCTCCGGGACTCGTCGAAAATATGCGTATAGTTGAGATTGGCGCTCGCATTCAGCTGCCTGGAATCATCATTTATGGTCGTATTGTCAATGGTGACAGGAGTCCCGTCTATCGTCTGGACAGTCCGGTTATGCTCCGGAGACGAGTCCTGGCAGTCTTTCTGCCCGGGGAACATCAGTATGAACCCTAACGTGTTGCGGTCGTCGATGAACCAGTCATTGCCCAGCTTCGCCGTCCATGCATTGGTCACGAAACCCATTGAAGATGAGGACTCCTGCTCGAGAAAGCCGAGCGATGTCGGAGTCTTCGTGTCAATGTCGATGTCAACGTCCACGTCATAGCGCCCGTGATAGAGATTCAAAAATGTATTGGTCTTTTTCGAACGGTACGAGAGGTTGAGCCATGCACTTTCCTGCCAGAGGAAATGCCCGTCGTTCTTCTTGAAATACATTCCGCCGCCGTCTGCGCCCAATGAGCCGTTGAAGCCTGCGAGAGCGTTCTTCTTTGTCTTGATATTGATGATTCCGCCCTGTCCGGAAGCATCGTATTTGGAAGAAGGATGTTCCATTATCTCGAATTTCTCGATGGTGCCGCCGTCAGTCGAGCGGAGCAGGGCCTCAAGAGATTTCCCGTCCATATATGAAGGACGTCCGTCAATCCAGATGGAGACAGTCTTGCCGTTCAATGTGACATTGCCGTCCTTGTCAATGACTACTCCAGGGGCTTTCTTAATGAGTTCCAATCCGTTGGAACCCTGCGCAAAAGCGCTCTGGCTCACGTTCATGACCACCTTGTCCATCTTCACTTCCACAAGGTTGACCTTCTCCGTAACAGTGGCTGCAGCAAGGCTTTCGCGGTCGGCTTCCATCTTCACGTCCAGAACCGAAGTGCAGATTTCCTCCGTCAATGCGAAAACGGCATCCTTATATCCTATAAGTGATACGGTAAGGTTCTGGCCCGGCTGGGCATTCACCTTGAAACGTCCCTGCACGTCCGTGGTCGTGCACGCGAGGACATTCCCCTCGGCGTCACGGACTGCCACGGTAGCCCATTCGAGAGGCTCCCCGCTCTCTTTGTCATTTGCTTTTCCTTCCAGAATCCTGTCCTGTCTTGCAGCCGACATCGTGGCCGCGCTCATAATCATCATCAGGACAAATACAATAATCTTTCTCATCTTGTCAAAATTTTACGATGCAAAGTTATATGCATTTATCCGGAAACGTATGGATTCCATGTGGACAATGTCCACCATAGAATAGATTGCAATTCAATTACTTACGTAAAAACCACGTGGACATCGGATGGTTTTTGTCAGAAATTGGCGTAAATCGGGAGGCCTGCCGCATCGGACGGGGAGAGGAACATACCCTGTGCCTGCAGTGCAATCCATATAGCTGCAACAATCACGATTACGCACAATACAATTCCTCCTGAAGAGCATAAGCGGGAGAATCCGGCATTCCACGAAGAAGGCAGGAAATGCATCAAATAACCCGCTGCCATGAGTACGACTGCAGGAGCCGCATCTTTGGCGAAGCTGACAAGGGCACCGGTATTGAAATCAGTGAACATTGACCCGAGCATAGAGAACGCCTGGCCCGCGTCGGCAGCATTGAAGAACAGCCAGCCGAGGAGGACAATGTGGAATGTGATGAGTATGCCTCCCATCCTCTGAAGCGGGCTCCTCCCCTCTCCGGTCTTGTGGGCGCCGGGGAAAGCCGAAAGCCAGAGTTTGTGGAGCGACAGGGCAATGCCATGTAGCAGTCCCCAGATGACGAATGTGAAACCGATTCCGTGCCAGAGACCTCCGAGGAACATTGTCAATATCAGATTGATATAAGTGCGGATCTTGCCCTTGCGGTTGCCACCGAGGGGGATGTACAGATACTCCCTCAGCCATGATGAGAGGGAAATGTGCCAGCGCCTCCAGAACTCGGTGATGGTCGCGGACTTGTACGGGGCATCGAAATTCAGGGGCAGCCTGAAGCCCAACAGCAGGGAGATGCCGGTGGCCAGGTCGGTGTACCCGGAAAAATCGCAATATATCTGTATTGCAAATGCATATACTCCGAGAAGTGCCGTGGAACCTGCCGGCGCGGCTGATCCCGAGAATATCGGAGCAGTTATCAGCGCACCTACACATCTCGCTATTACACAATACTTTATTATTCCCCTTGCGATTAGCGCTGCCGCCTCGCCTATGTCCTCCCGGGTTATTACAATCCCGTCCCTTCCCATCTGCCGGATGAAATCATCATTCCTAACGAGCGGTCCGAGCGTCATTTTCGGGAAGAATGAGAGCAGGAGAAGGTAATCCGGGAAATATCCGACCGGACTTATCCGGCCCCTGTATATATCCACGACATAGGAAACCGACTGGAACACCAGGAACGAGATTCCTGCAGGGATGAGAATACTACCGACCGAGATGGTTTCCTTGCCTGACAATACCTCTATAAGACCGGAGAAGAGCCCGGAGGCCTTGAAGAATACTAGAACCGCCACATCCACCGCCACGCAGACTGCCACGGGCCATTTTCTCCTGACACCTTCCTTGCCGACTACGGCCCTGCCGAGCATCCAGTCATTGAACGCCACTGCCACGAGCAGCAGGACGTACCATCCGCTCAGTTTCCAGTAGAATAATAGGGAGAATGCGAGCAGATACAGGTTGCGTGCCCGTCTCTTCCCGATCACGGCCACATATCCCATGAGCAGGATGAGGAACGCAATCAGGAACCAGCCTGAAGCCAATGAAAACGAACCCGTATTCAGCAAGATATCCATAACACATCCGTCGTTTATAGCCCGGAAGCCGGGGCGAGTCCTGTCTGCAGCAGCATTTCCCTGCGCATCAGGGAGTCAAGCCCTTCAGAATGTACCGGAGCGAGCTCTTCGGCCCGTTTCCTGTCCCATGCCTCGAATACGCATTGAAGCATTGCATCGTACATCTTCGATGCGAAAGCACGGCCTCCCCTGTAATTGATATGTGTATGGTCGGCGGACACCCATCCGTTCTCCACGAATCCGGACATTCCTCCGAGAGACTCCATGGCCTTGTAAGTGTTCCAGAAGCATACTCCTGTCTTCTCGGCAACTTTCCGCTGGGCCTCCGTCAAGATTGACGCCGATTCGAGAGGCCTGAATTCCTCGGCTCCCGGGTCCTTTATCCAGCGGTCGCTAACACCCATCACAAGCACTGCAGCATCAGGGAAACATTTTCGGATATACGTCACTATGTCACCGAGCTGCTGCGCGTATTTTATATAAGAGGTCTTGCCGTCCTGGAGGATGTTCAGCCCATATTGCAATATCACCATGTCATAGTCCACGAGCTCGTCCAACTGGCGGTTGAGCATGGCGCTGGCCCCGAAGATGGCCTGTCCGTTGTTGCTCCGGACAGAGAAATTGTCAATGCAGACTCCCGTGCAAGTAGCGATGCGGACTCCGTAACATATTGTTTCTCCGGACAATACCTCTATCGACACCTTGTCGGCCGCGGCCTGGAGCTCGACTGAATGCAGAAGCCCGTCAGCCGGGATGCGGAACGAGCATGTATCTGTTCCGTTCACTGTGACCGACACCTTGCTGTCGGACAATGAATAGAGATATATCACAGCCTGGTCAGCTCCGGGATTCTCCGTCTTGTCCTCCCATACGGTCCCTGCACCAGGGCCGCCACAGGCCATGTATCCGGATATCAGGAATTTGTCCCTGATTATTTCCGGAACGGACTTCTGTTTCATGATGCTGTAAGACTGCCATCCGGAAGACAGGCGGGTAACGGATTTGTTATAAATCTTGAAAGGGATGTCCGCCGGGATGAATCCCACTCCGGAACCCCCGAATGTGGCCTGCATCATTTTCCTCAGGTCGGAGGTAATGATGTCTCCCTCGATGAATGAATCCCCCATGAATGCAATCCTGACCGGTCGGCCGCCGAGCAATTTTGAACCGAGGCGGTCAAGGGCGGAAACGGCAGATGTATCATAATCTTCTATCGGAACGAAGCCCGGACGGCCCTCGAGACACCATGATGAATCAGCCTTGATTTTTTTCCGCACTGTGGTGTCAGGAGCCTGCCTGCACCATGTATCCACTACCCGGACCTCATTCTCTGAAGTGTCAGCCACGACGGTCTTCAACTGCTCGAACTGCTCTAGTTCCTTGTCAAGATTATTGATGTCAGCCTTGAATTCCGCAGGTGCGGATGCAGGGGCTAAAGTAGTGCTGCCGAACAGGTTGGTACGCTCGAATTCAAGGCCGGCGACGGTGAATGACGGAATCATCGCCATTGCCGCGACTCCGACCAAGACGCCTGCCGCCAGCACGAGACTTGCAATGCCGGCTTTTTCTGAAATATAGTTGCGTGACATCCGGAAATCTATCTGTCAAGATTGTCGAAAATGAAAGGCAGGACGTCATCCACCCTGCTGAATTTCAGGATTCTGCCTGAACTGCACAGGAGCACGCTCATGTCCGCTTTCGCAATATGCTGGTACTCGGCCATTACCTGGCGACATGCCCCGCAAGGCGAAGTTATGTCAGGGCAGATGCTGCCGTTCTGGGATCCGACTATGGCTATGCTCCTCATCGGCACTCCCGGATATGTGGAATTTGCGGCGAACATCGCCGTTCTCTCGGCGCAGAGGCCGGACGGAGATGCAGCATTTTCCTGATTTGCCCCTTTGATAATCAATCCGTTGCCGAGGCGGACAGCAGCTCCGACATTGAAATTGGAATAAGGCGCATAAGAGCCCTCCAATGCTTTGACGGCGGCTTCGCATAGTTCCCTGTCCTCAGATTCGAGTTCCGCGAGAGAGCCGTACTCCAGATAATGTATTTGCAGAGTCTTTTCAGTCATATTCACTTCACATATTGTGGAATATTCCAAAGATAGCAATTTTCCTGTGATTTCAGTATCTTTGCACATCATTTTAAATCTAAGCGCCAGATGAAAGTTTGCATTGGTCTCTCCGGAGGAGTCGATTCGAGTGTCGCCGCCCTGCTGCTCAAGCAACAGGGATATGACGTTTTCGCCATGTTCATGCAGAATTGGCACGATACGGAAGGCACCCTGCACGGTGACTGCGAATGGGAGGAAGACCGGTTCGTGGCCGAAATGGTCGCGAGGAAAATCGGTATCCCGTTCTATTTCATTGACTTGAGCAAGGAATACCGGCAGCGCGTGGTGGACTATATGTTCGATGAATACTCCAAGGGGCGCACCCCGAATCCGGACGTTCTGTGCAACAGGGAGATAAAGTTCGCCGCTTTTCTCGATGCAGCGCGAAAACTGGGAGCTGACATGGTGGCAACAGGGCATTATTGCCGCAAGGAAGAGGCCAGGGATGCCGAAGGCAATGTGCTCGTGCGCAACGGGAAGCCTGTCTACAGGATTCTCGCCGGGGCGGACCCGAACAAGGACCAGAGTTATTTCCTCTGCCAGCTGACTCAGGAGCAGCTTTCCATGGCAATGTTTCCAATCGGGGATATCTGCAAGCCAGAGGTCAGGAGGCTGGCCAAGGAGGCGGACCTGCCGTCCGCGGAGAAGAAGGATTCTCAGGGAATATGTTTTGTCGGCAAGGTTGACCTCCCGGTGTTCCTGCAGCAGAAGCTGAAGTCGGTGGAAGGTGATGTCGTGGAGGTCTATAACGCTTTCTATGAGGATAATGCGCATTATCGTTTCCTCAGGGAGACATTGTCCTCCATTCTTGCGGATGACTGGAAGGGAGAGCTTTCGATGATATCAGACTACATCTCGGACGACAAGGCCGCAAAGTCCGAGGCAGGTGAATATGAAGGCGGCTGCAGGTATGAGTCAGTTTATGATCCGAAGAGGATCGGGGCATTGGATGACGATACTCTGATGAGGCTGTCAATGCCGGTGACATATGAAACAATCAAGTTCGAGACAGAGACCTATCGCTCCGGGAAAAAGCACGTGAAGAAGACCCGTTACAAGGCAAATCCATACGGGGCCGTCATCGGCCGGCATGAAGGGGCGCAGTTCTACACTATCGGACAGAGGAAAGGGCTGAACATCGGCGGTCACAAGGAGTCGTTGTTCGTGATATCGACTGACATTGAGCAGAATATCATATATGTAGGTGAAGGACATCATCACCGCGGGCTTTCGAGGAGTTGCCTGAGAGTGGCTCCTGAGGAGATTCACTGGATCCGTGAGGATCTTGCTCTCGGAGTCGGAGAGAGCAGGAGATGCCGTGTGAGGATACGTTACAGGCAGCCTCTGCAGGATGCGGTGCTGATAATGCGTCGGAACGGGCTGTTCATTCTTTTCGAGGAGCCGCAGCGCGGAATAACTCCGGGACAATTTGCCGTCTGGTACGACAGGGACGAAATGCTTGGATCAGGGGTGATATAGTTTTCGGAGAAGAGAACAGTTCAGGCATAAAAAAAAGGCCTTAATGAATAAGGACCTTTTTAAACCGTTGAGTAATGACGCGTCACGCGCAAAAACTCACACTAACCACATAATTAATAACACTAAAACTAATAACCAACGAGTTGTATGTGAGAGAACCCCATCATCAACTCGATGCAAAGTTACTGCTTTTATAATTAACTGCAAATATTTTCTATCATTTTTTCACAATATTTTTCTATAGTCACGCTTATAATATTGTATTTCAATTACTTAAAACGTAATTAAAATTCTTGATATTTTGTATAAATTTTCTGAATATCAGCATAAAACGTTTATAGAACGCATTAGGCGCGGATTTCCCGAACAGCGACTATGTTCATACATTATAATTTGTTACAATAATTTGATTTTTAGTTAAGATTTAACACTTTTGAAATAATTTTCGGAACGAAATCTAATTTTCTTCGATTTGAAATTGCATATTCATTGAACAGATACGAAACAAAAGCACGTATAATACGGAATGAAATAAGAGAAAAATAATTCTTGCAATCGGGAAAAAATACTATCTTTGCAAAGTTCGGGGATGTTTTGGTTTTGACAGCATTGACTCCGGATGGTAAGCATGTCGTGCGCGTGGCGCGTCAGCACGTTAATCCCGATGGCCGTAAATTCAGTTGCTAACAACAACGTTGCACTCGCTGCGTAATCAACCAGGTTGATCACCTTAATCAGGCCGCCAAGGCTGCGGCACTGACGAGTATCCCGCAGGCTTTAGGCCGGTTATGTCCTGAACACGGGGTATCATTCAAACCGGATGCACGGAGGGACTCCTTTAAACTCCGCCAAGCCCCAAAGGATAAGCCCCGGTCAGCCCGCCTTCCGGCATTCCGGGAACGAAAACCAAAGGCAGGCTAAGCATGTAGAAAGCCACCTGGTACGGTGTTTGGACGGCGGTTCGAGTCCGCCCATCTCCACTGAAAATGCCTCTCAGATATCCTGAGAGGCATTTTTTCAAATCGTACCCCATTTTGTACCCCATTTTTTAGGGAGATTTCGGACTCGAACTTAAGTGAATTTGTATGGAGTTGAGTGGAGGGAAAAGCGCAAATTCTTGCCACAATTAAGCAAAAATTCTTCGCCACGATCTCACGCCAAAATTTGGATCAACGGTATTTTTTCCCTAAATTTGCAAACATTTTTCAAAAAAGAGTGAAACATTGTAATGTTATAGAGTTGTTCGCCGGAG
>SFNZ01000093.1 GCA_004552615.1 Bacteroidales bacterium
CCCTTTTTATTCATAAATCCGGGACGGAATAGTATTTGTTTCGAAATTTTCATAACTTTGTCAAAACAGATAGAAAGACTAACTGACACGTATTATGAAATTAAAAAATTTTCTTAATGCTTTTTTTGCATTTTCCCTCTCCGTATGTCTTGTAGCCTGCGGCGGAGACAACAATGATCCTGACCCGGCTCCGAAACCGGATCCGACCCCAACTCCTACGACAGGAGACCCGGTCCTGGCTGACCTTACCGAGTCCCAGATAAATGGAACGACAATCAACGCTTCGACCACTGTAGCAGGACTTATCAAGGATTCAAAGACAGGAAAAGGAATCAAGGGCGTCCCTGTGACGGACGGCTATTCATATACTGTTACTGATGACAACGGAGTGTATCAGATGGCACGTGCTTCGAAATCGCGCAAGGTGTATTATACGACTCCTGCCGAATATGAGGTATATCTGGATTCTAAATACAGTCTCCCTTGCTTCTTCTCTCCGGGGACTTTCTCTTCATCCAAGAAATACAGGGTGGATTTCACCCTCACGCCTCTTGCCGCCGTTGAGGATGACTTCACGCTTATAGCCATTGGCGACCCTCAGTGCAGCGTGGCCGACGAGGCGAGAAGATATTCCAACGAGACAATCAAGGATATTGTCAGCGTCAGCGGTTCATACAAGAACGTGTATGCCGTCACTCTCGGAGACATCACTTTCGACAGCGCCAACCTGTGGTCTACGATGAGGGCTTCCATGTCCAATGTCAAGGCCGGAGGACGTGCCCTGCCGTTCTTCCAGTGCATCGGAAACCATGACCACAACTCCCTGATGGATGATACCGGCAATGATGAGGATGACGACTACAGGGCTACTCTGAAATATGAGGAGACATTCGGCCCTACTGACTATTCGTTCGACAGGGGCAAGGCTCATATTATCGTGATGGATGATATCATGGTGACATCCAAGACCACATCCTCAAAGTATAATGAATATACATGGGAGTACAACGGCGGTCTTACCGATACCAAGATGAAGTGGCTGAATGCCGACCTCGCAAATGTCAGCGACAAGGGGAACAAGCTCGTGATCCTCTGCATGCATATTCCTCTCAGGGGAGGCAGCAACAGCGGCGGAGCCAATGTCAACAAGGACAAGCATTATACCGACATACTCAATGCCCTCAAGCAGTTCAAGGAGGCTCATGTCATGATTGGCCATACGCATTATCCACAGAACTATATCCATACCGGTTACAAGGCCGCCGGCGGACAGCCGATTTACGAGCATGTGCATCAGGCTGCCTGCGGTGCATGGTGGAGCTGCAACTCTTCCGTAATCGGAGCGCCTAACGGATACAATATCTACACTGTTTCCGGAGCAAGCATTCCTGACTGGGTGAACAAGGCTACCGGCAAGGAGGATACCTATCAGATGAGAGTTTACGACGGCAACCAGATATACAATGGAACAAAGGGATTCGCCCTCAACTGGTACACTGCCAATCAGACTGCCGGCTCAAAGAGCATTACCGTCAAGGGCAATGCGAACTTCAAGGGTTGCTTCGTCGCCGAAATCTGGGATGATGACGATACTAACTGGAAGGTGGAACTTTGGCAGAACGGCAACAAAGTGGGTGATTTCAAGAGGGTTGCGAACGGTCAGAGTGCCAATGTCTGCGTGGCTGCATATTATTTCAACGAATTGGGCAAGAACACCACCACATGGAGCTCGACCACTGCAAGCCACTATTGGTACTGCGCAGCGCCTGGTGGAAAGGCTCCGGCAGATGTGACCGGATGGGAGGTCAGGGCTACCCAGACCATTCCTACGAGCGGCAAGACCAAGACTTACACGAGAAATGACATGACCAAGAACTACTCCGAGTTCTAGAAAAATTCTCAGTAATACCGTATTTCACGGGTGATGATTTCGCCGGGTTCGCTTTCCTGACCAAAGAAAGTGGCCCGGCGAATCCAGTTTCCTTTGTGGTCATATTCGTATTCGTACCTGGCCGTGGTCCCGTCCACCTTCTCGTGCCAGAAGAGATTTTCCTTGGTGTCCACCAATGTGTTGTAACTGCTTACGGGCAGATTGCGGACATCGTATTCCAGACTGATGTCGAGGCCTTCGGACTTGCCGTAAAGGAGTTTGCCGGCATGATTCATTCTTCCGCGGCCCACTGCGATGGTGTCAAGTCCGGAATCCAGGAGCACCTGTACGAAATCGTCCCCCGTGAACGTGTTCCTCGTGACGTTCTCGAGATCACATTCCTGATAGAAACGGGTCTCTACAATGTGTTTGCCGTCATTCTCGTTTTCCCATCTCTGGACTTCCTGGCTGTTCAGATTGTAAACGGTGTATTTCCGGATGAACCGGCCGTCGAATTCGTATTCGAACCGGCCGGAGTCTTCATTGTTCTTGTCGAAAGCTGTCATCGTGGCTGTCGTCCCGTCCTTGCTGTAGACATATCTCTCGCCGCATTCCGTATTGCCTTCAGGGTCGGTGTAGCGCAACAGGGTGCATTGCCCGCGGCGGTTGAATTCCGCATCGTAATTTGAATTGAAATCGAGAGGGGATGCGCTCCTCACCACTATCTCCCTGACCGGGCACACGAGCCCGAACCGGGTAAGGTCATTGTGCTCCGCAGGCTCTGTCCCGCAGGAGGATACGACTATCATTGCAGTACTTGCCGCAACAATGAATTTCCACGATGTCATTATAGCCCGTTATTGTTTTATCATCCTTTTTCTATTTCCTTCATCACAGCTTCAGCCTTTTCATAGCCGTTGGCCGGAGCCTTCCACATCAGGGCGATGATGACGGAGCCAACTATGCCGATGATGACTGATACCAGGAATACGAGGTCCCAGGACTTGTCGGCGAGGAATCCGAATACCAGGCCGGAAATCACGGTGCTGGCATATCCGAAGATGCCGAGAATTCCGTTGGCGGTGGCGCAGGCGTGCTTGGTGGCCTGGTTGGAGGCCGAAGTTCCGAGGAGTGCCTGCGGGCCGTAGATGAAGAAACTCGAGAGGCAGAGGAATATGGCTGCAAGCCAGTTGGCTCCTTCAGGGGATTTCCAGAAGAGGAAGAATGAGAGTGTCGCGCCTACGGTGCAGATGAAGCAGGTCCTGTGGGCACGGCTTTTCATGAACTTGTCCGTGAACCAGCCTGCGAGCATCATTCCGGCGATGCCTCCGACGAGCTCGGATACGGCTACTACAGTGCCGGCCGTAGCGATTTCCATTCCCTTGTACTGGGTGAGGAATGTCGTGCCCCAGTCGAGAATGGTGAATCTTACGACATATACGCAGAAATTGCCGAAGGCCAGAATCCAGATGAGAGGATTCCTGAACACCATTCTGTTGATGAATTTCTTGAAGTCGCTGCCTGACATCTCCTGTGCAGGGGCATTGTCGCACGACTCTCCTTTCTCTTCTTTTTCAATCTCCTCTATTTCAGGGAGTCCGACGGAAGAAGGGGTGTCCTTCAGGGTGAAGAACAGGGCTATGGCCCCGATGATTGCGATGGCTGCAGGTATCGCGAAGCAGAGTTGCCATGCGCTGTAGCCGTAATGTTTCAGAAGGAATCCGCAGAGCAGGCTTATGAGGCCGGCTCCGATGGAGTGCGATGCATTCCAGATGGATTGCTTGGTGGCGAGTTCCTCAGGCCTTATCCAATGGCACATCAGGCTGATGCACGGAGGTACGCCCATGCCCTGGAAATATCCGTTCAGCACCCACAGGGAGCCGATTATGTAGACGAGAGCCATTGTCGCCTTGCCGTCAGTGTCGAGAACGTTCATGAATGAGTTCATCGACGGGCTGAAGCAGATGGCGAGGTTGGTCAATGCCGAGAGGATGAGTCCGGCTGTCATGAGTTTGCGCCGGTTGAACCTGTCTGCGAGGAATCCGTTGACGAATCTCGAGAGTCCGTATATGATGCCGTTCAGGGTCAGGAAAAGTCCGAGCTGTACCTTGGAGATGCCGAGGGTTTCCTCCATGGCCGGCATGACGATGCTGAAATGTTTCCTTACGAAATAATAGAGCGCATATCCTATCATGAGTGTGATCAGGGTGCGCCACTGCCAGTAATTGTAACGCTTGGTAGTCTGAGTGTCCATTTTTGGTTTGATTTGTTATTGGTTATCAATGAATAATCCGTCTTTCATGAAGAGTGTCCTGTCGCACATTCCGGCGAGGTCCGGGTCGTGGGTGACGATGACTATGGTCTGGCCGAACTCGTCCCGGAGGCGGAAGAAAAGTTTGTGGAGCTCGGTCTTGGTGACGCTGTCGAGATTGCCGGAAGGCTCGTCCGCGAAGAGGACTGCAGGGTTGTTGACGAGGGCTCTTGCTATGGCGACCCGCTGCTGTTCTCCGCCGGAAAGTTCCGAAGGCTTGTGCCCGGTGCGCTCTTTCAGTCCGAGGGTGTCGAGGAGTTCCAGGGCTTTTGCCGCAGCTTCTTTCTCGCTTCTGCCGGCAATCAGGGCCGGAATCATTACGTTTTCGAGGGAAGTGAATTCCGGAAGAAGGTGGTGGAACTGGAAGACGAAGCCGATTCTCCTGTTGCGGAAATGGCTTATTTCCTTGCGGTTGAGGTGCAGGACATCGGTTCCGTCAATGGTCAGGGAGCCGAAGTCCGGTGTGGACAGGGTGCCGAGAATCTGGAGCAATGTGGACTTGCCGGCTCCTGAGGCGCCCATGATGGATACCACCTCGGATTTACCGGCTTGAAAATCAATGCCTTTCAGGACCTTGAGAGTCCCGAATGCCTTCACAATTCCTTTTGCTTCAATCATCATGAGTACAAAGATAAGTTTTTTTGAGGAAAACATTTCGTTTTGAAACGGATTTGCTATCTTTATAGGAAAGAATAATGCGTTATGACCAAAGTTTCTTTCCGGTTTTTCAATGACATGGTGGTCAGGGCTGTTTGGGATGAGGAGAATGCCAAATGGTGGTTCAGCGTGCCTGATGTTGTCGGGGTGTTGAACGGCCAGAATGACTATGCGAAGAATAGAAATTATTGGAAGTATCTGAAACACAAGTTAAAAAACTCCTCGCCCCAGTTGGTTAGTGAGACTAACCAGCTCAAATTAATGGCAGCTGATGGGAAATCTTATATTACAGACGTCCTCGACTCTTCGGGTATTGTTGAACTGGCCAAGTCAATGCCGAACAACAAGGCGGCCGGCTTCATCGAGTGGTTCGTCAACGGCGAGAATACGGTTGACGGAAAAAGTAAGGAGAAGGCCTATTCGCTTTTCGGGAGTTCTCTGCTTGACAGTATAGAGGTAGGCACCGTCAATGGGCTACAGCAGATTCACGCTTATCTATTCGGCGGTTTGTACGACTTCGCGGGACAAATCCGGCAAGTGAATATCTCAAAAGGGGGATTCACTTTCGCTCCGGCTGCGTTCCTGCATCAGGCGTTGGCGAATATAGAACTGATGCCGGAAGGGAATTTCGATGAGATTGTGGACAAATATGTTGAGATGAATGTCGCTCACCCGTTCCGTGAGGGGAATGGAAGGACTACCAGAATATGGCTGGACTTGATTCTGAAGAAGCGTCTCGGAATGTGCGTGGACTGGAGTCGGATTGACAAGTATGCATATCTCTCGGCGATGGAGCGAAGTGTCGTGAACACTGCTGCCATAAAGGACCTGCTTCGTAATGCCCTGACGGACAAGGTGGACGACAGGGAAATATTCATGAAGGGGATTGATTATTCGTATTATTACGAGGAAGGTTA
The DNA here is from genome assembly GCA_004552615.1 of Bacteroidales bacterium. Classification (GTDB taxonomy): domain Bacteria; phylum Bacteroidota; class Bacteroidia; order Bacteroidales; family UBA932; genus Cryptobacteroides. The sequence continues at coordinate 5,756 of SFNZ01000093.1, forward strand.
AAATGGAGCAAGTGGACGGAAGTGCAACAGAAGCGTGCGGATGTACTTTTTAGATTATATCCGGACATCAAAGAGTGCTATGGCAGATATCTTGAACTGGTTCAGATTTATAACCTTAAGACAGACCGCAGACCAACCCTCATGACCAAGTTGGCCAGGTGGCACCGGCCTATCTATGAGGCAGCTGCTCTAGAATATCGGTTGGCAGCCGATGAGATGATGGAGAATATGGACCGGTTCTGGGAAGATGATGACGGGGAGAGGATGCGCAAGGCTAGTAACGCGTACGATGACAGCA
>SFNZ01000094.1 GCA_004552615.1 Bacteroidales bacterium
GATGACTCCCGTCGGTACACGGTATGGATGGAAGCCAACAACATTCTGGACCACAGCTATTTCGATTATGGCAATATCCCGCAGCCGGGTATTGTCCTGAAGGCCGGCATTTCTGTGAATCTCGGATTTTGATTTCTGAAATGGAATAGTTAAATTTGAGACCGCATTATTACTAAAACCGTACAGACATGTCATCACTTGCCGGAATAGTCTCCCGTTTCGCCATAGAGGGCGAGGTGGTTTCAGTGGATCCGCTCGGAAGCGGCCTTATCAATGATACGTACAAAGTGACAACTGCAGGGGATTCTCCTGACTATGTCCTCCAGCGCATCAACAATGCGATTTTCAAGGATGTTGCACTGCTCCAGGGCAATATCGGGGCGGTCACTGCTCACATCAGGAAGAAACTTGAGGCTGCCGGAGAAGATGACATTGACCGCAAGGTGCTCCGTTTCATCAGCTTGAAGGATTCAGAACTTACATATCTCGAGGATGAAGGCAAGTTCTGGAGAGTATCCGTATTCATACCGGATGCATATACATACGATACGGTGAATCCTGAATATTCATATTGTGCCGGCAAGGCCTTCGGCAATTTCGAAGCAATGCTCGCTGACCTCCCGGACAAGCTCGGTGAGACGATTCCGGATTTCCACAATATGGAACTTCGTCTGTCACAGCTTATTGAGGCTGTGGAGGAAGATGCTGCAGGCAGGATTGACGGTTGTCCAGAAGACGGTCCCGTGAATGAGCTCCCTGATGATCCCGACCACGGGGAGGCTGTGCTCGACATGCTCGAGGACATCGATGCATACGGTGTGGAGATGTGCAGGGCCGAGCAGATGCACAGGGACGGATTGCTCCCGAAACGAATATGCCATTGCGATACCAAAGTGAACAACATGATGTTCGACCGCGACGGCAATATTCTCTGTGTCATTGACCTGGATACTGTCATGCCGAGTTTCGTGTTCTCCGATTACGGGGATTTCCTCCGCACTGCGGCATGTACTGCCCCTGAAGATGAGCCGGATACGTCCAAAATACATTTTGACATGGAAATCTTCAAGGCCTTTACCAGGGGCTATCTCGAGTCCGCAGGGTGTTTCCTGACCGATGCCGAGAAGGAGAACCTGCCTTATGCTGCGTGCATGTTCCCGTTCATGCAGGCCGTGCGTTTCCTCACTGACTATATCAACGGAGATACATATTACAAGACGAAATACATAGACCACAATTTCGTGCGCGCCCGCGCCCAGATGACATTGTTCCACGATGCCCTTGCGCATGTGGAAGAGATGTCGGAGTTCATTGCCGGACTATGACTTGCTGCCTGATCCGGTTTTTCAGGCTTCCTCTGAAGACAGCCTCCTGGCATTGTCGACGCTGGCCCGGAGCCAGATCAGCAGCTGTCCGCTGTAATATGGAATCATGATGAGTACCGAATTGTACTCAATAGGCGAGACGAATTTGTTCCATCCCAGAATCATGTCGGAAATCAGGAAAAGCAGTGCTCCGAGGCCGTAGACAATGTCCGACTGGAGGAGTGCTGTTGCCAACATTATGCATATAAGCCCTGAATAGATGCCTGACCCGGTCCTCAGGACACCTGCCGGTATCGACGGTAATACGAAAGAAATTGCTACTCCGAGGAATACCGCAGCTATGGAACCGGATATGCAGAATGTAGCTATTCTCTTGAGCCTCAAATCGTTGAACCTTTCTGCATCTTCCTTGGATGCTATCTTCATCTTTTCGGAACTGAAATTCGAGCTTGACTTGAAACGCACGGAAAAATGGTAGATGAACATCGAGTGTGCTATTGCAAAACAGGTCATCTGCCCGATGAAACTGCCATAGGCTCCCATGAAGTCCCCGGCGAATGAGAACAACATCGCCAATGTCACCGGCCATGGGATGAGAAATGTTCCTGCAATGGTCAATGTGAGTAACGGCCATGCAATCCGGTATTTCACCAGGAAGTCCGGAAGGAAAAGATTAAAGTCGGATGCGGGGAAAAAATATGCGATGACCATTACGGTGAAGACGATAACCGTAATGGATACTTGCTTGTTGCTTTTAACAAGTTCTATTGCTGTCCTGTCATGATTCATGCTCTCAAAGGTAAGTAAATTTTGTCTAAAATTCTGTTTTTATGTCCCGAAATTTTCGATTTTTATTGCATAAGGTCGGAATTTATTGCTCTTTTGTCGATTAGATTGTAATTTTGCGACCCGAAAAACTCGTATAATACACGTATATATGTTCGATATAAAAGGAAAGAACGTGCTTGTGACCGGAGGTGCATCCGGTATAGGCAAGATAATGGGGCGCATCTGTCTTGAAAAAGGAGCTGCGAGGCTCATCATTTGGGATGTAAACGAGAACAATATGGCTTCGGCAGTGGCGGATCTGGAGAAGAGCGTCTCCAGGGACGGATCATCCTCAAAAGGCAAGGTGCTGACATACAAGGTGAACGTCGCTGACAATGCCGAAATCGCATCCGCATATTCCAGGGTCAGGGAAGATGCCGGTCAGGTGGACCTGCTGATAAACTGCGCCGGAGTGGTGAGGGGCAACAATACCTTCGACCGCCAGACCGAGCAGGACATCAGGCTCACCATGGACATCAACGCCACGGCCCCGATGCTCGTGGCACTGAACATCCTGCCTGACATGATAGCAAGGGATTCAGGGCATATCTGCAACATCGCTTCTGCCGCCGGAATGCTCGGAGTGCCGAAACTTTCCGTTTATGTGGCGAGCAAATGGGCCGTAGTCGGCTGGACCGAGTCCATGCGCATAGAGCTCAAGCAGATGAAAAGCCGTGTGAAAGTGACCACGGTTGCCCCGTATTTCATAAATACAGGAATGTTCGATGGTGTGAATTCAAAAGTTTTTCCTATATTGAAGCCTGAAAACACGGCAGCGAAGATCATCCGTGCCATCGAGAAGGAGAAGGATTTCAGGGGCATCCCGTTCCCTTATCATTTCATCAGGATTTGGCAGGGTATTCTTCCGAATGCCATGTTCGATGTTATTTTCGGAAAATGGTTCGGAGTCTATTCGGTGATGGACCATTTCACCGGCAGAAAGAAATGATTATGGCAACATTGGAAAACACGACACAGGAGCGCATCAAGGAGCTTCGCGCGAAGCAGGACAAGTATTTCAGGTCAGGAGCGACACTTGACGTAAAGACCAGGAAAAAGCACCTGGAAGAGTTCAAGGCAGCGGTCCTGAAATGGGAAAAACCTCTCTGTGACGCACTTATGACTGATCTGCACAAGTCATACGAGGAGGCCTATCTTACTGAAATCAGCATTCTCCTCGGGGAGATTGACACCCATATCCGCAAGATAGGGAAATGGACTAGGCCTGAGCGCAGATGCACTCCCCTGAAACTGTTCCCGTCTTCCAGCAGAATAATCAGCGAGCCTCTCGGCAATGCGCTCATCATCGCCCCGTGGAATTATCCTGTGCAGCTCCTCCTGACTCCGCTTGTCGGGGCAATATCGGCCGGATGCACTGCAGTGCTTAAGCCATCACCTTATGTCCCGAACGTTTCCAAGGTAGTGGAGCAGATGATTGCAGACACCTTCGATGAGGAATATATCGGTGTGACCCAGGGCAACAGGGTGGTTAACGGACAATTGCTCGAGGAGCGATGGGACATCATCTTCTTCACCGGCAGCCCGTCTCTCGGAAGGCTCGTGATGACAGCGGCCGCGAAGAATCTCACCCCTGTCGTCCTGGAGCTCGGCGGAAAGAGCCCGTGCATCGTGGACAAGGATGCCGACATCAGGGTGGCCGCAAAGCGCATCGCCTGGGGCAAGAGCCTGAATGCCGGCCAGACCTGCATAGCACCGGACTATCTGATGCTTCATGAGAGTGTGAAGGACAAGTTCCTGAAAGAGCTTGAGGGACAGTTCCGTGAACTTCTCGGGGATGATCCTTCAACGAGCGGGCATTTCGTCAGGATAGTGAATGACAAGGCATTTGACAGATTGGAGAGCTATCTTGCGGACGGCAGGATTGTATTCGGTGGCATGACTGACAGGTCGCAGCGCTATTTCAGCCCGACCGTCCTGGACGGCGTGAGCCCGGATGCCCCCGTAATGCAGGAAGAGATTTTCGGTCCGATATTTCCTGTATTGACATTCAAGGGTATAGATGAAGTAACCTCATTCGTTTCTTCAAGGGAGAAACCTCTGGCACTGTACTATTTCGGAGGCAACGGAAAGAAGGTTCTCCGCCACACTTCTTCAGGTGGTTCTTGCATCAACGACACCATCATGCATATAGCGAACGAGAACGTGCCGTTCGGCGGAGTGGGAATGTCCGGCATGGGAAGCTATCACAACAAACTCAGTTTCGATGCCTTCTCACATCGCCGTGCAGTCATCAAGACTCCGACATGGTTGGATATGCCGTTCAGGTATATGCCTTACAAGTTCTTCAAGCTGGTCAAGATGATTCTGTAGCTGAGGAATTTGAAAAAAGACTCTGTAATCTGAAAAAAATTGAATAAATTTGAAGTCCACAACCACATTATCGTTATGGACAGAAGAGTTTATTTTTCAGCGGCGGTGATTCTCTCCGTCCTCTCAATTTTAAATCAGGTACCAGCCTTTGCGCAGGAGCGCAGCCTTTCATCATACGTGAACCCTTTCGTGGGTACGAGCAATTTCGGAACCACCAATCCGGGAGCCATCTGCCCGAACGGGATGATGTCGGTCACTCCGTTCAATGTGATGGGTTCCGACCTCAATGTTTTCGACAAGGACAGCCGCTGGTGGTCAACGCCTTACACAAGTGACAACTGCTATTTTACAGGATTCTCCCACGTGAACCTGAGTGGAGTGGGATGCCCTGAAGTCGGACTTGCTCTCACCATGCCCACGACCGGGGAACTGAATGTGGACTACCATGAATATGGCAGCATCATAAGCGGGGAAGTCTCTGTGCCTGGCTATTATTCGTGCAATGTGGACAGCTATCGCATCAAGGCCGAAGTCAGCGCGACAAAGCGCTCATCCATCGAGAGATACACATTCCCGGAAGGACAGGGCAATATACTGGTGAATTTCGGTGAGGGCCTCACCAATGAGACAGGAGCCTGGATGCGCAAGAAGAGTGACACCGAGTTCGAGGGCATGAGGCTTGCCGGGACATTCTGCTACAATCCACAGGCCGTTTTCCCGGTCTATTTCGCCATCAGGATCAACAAGCAGCCGGAGTCGTGCGGATTCTGGAAGAAACAGCCGGAAATGAGCGGAGTGGAGGCAGAATGGACTCCTGACAGCGGCAAATACAAGATTTACAGGAAATACGGAAGGGAAATCGCCGGCAATGACATAGGTTGCTGGTTCTCCTTCGGGACAGAGGAAGGGGAGTCCGTGGAGCTTCAGATGGGAGTGTCCTTCGTGAGCTGCGAGAATGCCTGGCTGAATCTCGATGCCGAGCAGGAAAGGCTTGCTCCTGGAGTATCCAATTTCGACCAGGTCCGCAGAAACGCCGGAAATGCCTGGGAATCAGACCTTTCAAGAATCCGGGTGACAGGGGATGAAAAGGATATGGAGGTGTTCTATACGGCCTTGTACCATACTCTCATACATCCTAATATACTGAATGACGTGAACGGGGAATATCCTCTTATGGAAAACGAAGGTGTGGGATGCGTGGAGGAAGGACATGACAGATATACGGTGTTCTCGTTGTGGGATACATACCGTAACCTGCACCAGCTCATGACTTTGGTATATCCGGAGCGCCAGATCGACATGGTCCGTTCGATGGTGGACATGTACCGGGAATGGGGCTGGATGCCGAAATGGGAACTGTTCGGAAGGGAGACCTTCACGATGGAGGGCGACCCTGCAATCCCGGTGATAGCCGACACCTGGCTGAAGGGGCTCAGGGACTTCGATGTGGAGACTGCTTACAGTGCGTTCCTGAAATCGGCGGATACACCTGGAAAGGACAATCTCATGAGGCCGGACATCGATCCGTACATATCTGAAGGTTATATTCCTCTCGGAATGTATTC
>SFNZ01000095.1 GCA_004552615.1 Bacteroidales bacterium
GTTGTTCTGCGCAATACAGCCATGATTTGCTCGCGCGGTGAGGTCAAACTGATGCCATCGCGCGAGTAAAAGCCGCCCCTGTGACGTAGAACGGGTTTTTCCTCGCGCGGTGATTTGCCCGGGAAGGTGACTGAAAGGACTCTGATTCTAAATAGGGCCTGGGTTAAGCAGGACGCAATAATGTCGGCAGGGGAGCAGGTCAGAAACGTTGCTGGACGACGTATTTAGTGGAGCAGGCCCCGTCCTCAGCGGCGAGGCCCAGAAGCGGGCTGTGGCCGCGGTTGATAATCAGGCCGGCCTTGAGGTCGCTGAATGAGGTGAGCATGGCATAGTCTCCGCTGCTGTCTCCGGCTATCAGGGAAGGAGCCCTGCCGCAATGACGAGGGGCAATCAGTTCCTCGATGCATTTCACTTTGCCCTCGAGGAAAGTCTGGCTGTAGTCAGGGTCGAATCCGTTGGCTCCCAATATGTTGCCCTCGTCCCGGTCGCCGGTCATCCTCAGGCCGAATACCTCGTCAGGGGAGAATCCGAGACCGTATTTCCCGTTGCAGGCCATCGCCTCCACTATGATTTCCAGGGACGCGGAGCAGATATATATCCCGAAGCCGTTCCTGCGCAATGTCTCGAACAGGCGGATGCTGTCCTCCGGGATAATCAGGCCTTTGAGCACTTCCGTGGAGACTTTTCCGTCGGGGCTGGTCCATGTCTCCGTCCATGTCCGCCCGGAAGCGAGCCAGAAGTCTGCCGACTCGACTGTCAGCCCGGCAAGTTCTTCAGAGGTCATGCCGCTGAACAATGCCGGCATCCACAGGCACCAGTCCGCGTAGGAGAACGTGTATTCGATACCTCTTTCGAGGGCTGCAAGCTTCGCCCGGAAATCCTGGTACTCAGGCATTTCCCTGAAGTCTGGACATTCCTGCCTGAAGCCGGAGCCTCCTGGCTTTTCGTCCTTGCCGGCAGCCGCTGTGCTGCACCTTCCAGATGACGTATGAGCCTCCTTGATTTCCGCGCCTTCAGCTCGGCTCATTCTTTTTCCCGCCCCCGACGTAAACGGATACAGCGCCGCATAGTCCGCTGCCAGGTCCCTGCAGACCTCCCTGACAGTCATCCCGACCCCGGTCATCACGGTGTCAAGGTCCGGAATCCATGCCGAGAAAATCCCGAACGCATCCTCAGGAGGGAATTCATAACGCAGATTCTCGATCTGATACAGCATCAGGGTTATCGATATGTCATTGACGATAGTCGTGTTGTCGAAATCAAATACGGCATACGGGCGACATTCCACACCGGACTGCCTTCCGGCTATCCCGTCTTCCGCAATCACCTGTGACAGAACCTCATGGACCTCATTGTTCCAGTCTCCGCGAGGCAGTTCCGTCCCGCGCGGCCCGCAAGATACGGCCATGAGCCCGGATACAGCGATTCCCGAAAAACCTGATAATACGGCAAAAATTGCCTGGAAGATATGTCCTGTCCTGTTTCCCATGTCTGAAAATGTCTAGATGTGCCTGACCAAAAAGTGGCTTCCGTGCCAGCAATGCAAAAATAATATACTTTGTGGGAAAATTTGGAATAAAGTGTAATAAAATGTAAAAGTTTTGATTATATTTGCGGAAAATAGCGTGAAAGGTTAAAGAATAGAAACGATGACCACTTTTATAGGCGAATATACTGTCAGGATAGACGACAAAGGGAGAATGGTTTTCCCTTCGGCGTTCAAATCCCTCATGCCTGAAGGAGGTGACATGCGTTTCGTCATCAAGAAAGACATATTCGAAGACTGCCTCGAGATGTACACGTTCGGGGAGTGGGAGAGGCAGAGCTGCGAAGTCAAGTCGAAACTGAATTTCTTCAACAGGGAACACGCTATGTTCTGGAGGGAATATATGCGCGACCGCGCCATCGTCGAACCTGACGGGAAGGTCGGCAGGATTTCCATTCCACGTAAGCTTCTGGATGCCATTGGTGTAACCAAAGAGGTAGTGTTCTCGGGCAATGATTACAAGATTGAAATCTGGGCCAAGGAGAAATTCGAGGCCGGCGGAATTTCAAACGAAGAATACATTGCATTGGCCGGGAAACTGTCTCAATAAGAGACGGAGGTGCCATGTCTGAATATCATACACCAGTGCTCCTCGACGAAAGCGTGACTGCGCTGCTCGCCGGCAATTTTTCAGGAAAATACATAGACGCCACGTTCGGAGGCGGCGGCCATACTTCGGAGATCCTTTCACGCTTGTCTCCGGAGGGACGGGTCATCGCCTTCGACCGTGACAGTGACGCATTGGCAAACCGCCTCGACGATGCCCGCCTGAGGCTTGTCCGTGCGGATTTCAGATATGTGCGGAATTTCATCATGCTGGATGCCAGGGAGAACGGGGAAGACCCCGCCTCTGCCGGAGTGGACGGAATCCTGGCCGATCTCGGAGTGTCGTCCCACCAGTTCGACACAGCAGAACGCGGATTCTCATTCCGTTTCGACGCCCCTCTGGACATGAGGATGAACACCGAGGCGGAACTGACTGCGGCCGATGTGGTCAATACCTATTCCCAGGAGGATCTCGAGAGGATTCTGCGCATCTACGGCGAGGTGGACAATGCAGGGAAACTGGCACGCCTGATAACTTCTGCACGTGCGGCGTCCGCGATTTCCACGACTGGGGAGCTGGACAAATGCATTGCACCGGCGGTGCCGGAGTTCCAGAGCCACAAGGTCCTCGCCAAGATCTACCAGGCCCTCCGGATCGAGGTGAACCATGAGATGCGTTCGCTCGAGAAATTCCTGCAGGGGGCTGCGGAGTCGTTGAAGCCGGGCGGAAGGCTCGTGGTCATCACCTATCATTCCCTCGAGGACAGGATGGTGAAGAATTTCATCAAGTCCGGCGATACCGGAGGAAAGGTGACGAAAGATTTCTACGGCAATGTGATGGCGCCTCTCGAGGCTGTTAACCGTAAGCCGGTCCTGCCCGGGGAGCCGGAAATCGCTACCAACACCAGGGCCAGGAGCGCCAAGATGCGCGTGGCCGTGAAGAAGGAACCAACGCAAAAGAAGGAGGCAAGACCATGAATTTCAGATCATTCTCGGCGTCGCTCAGGAATATCATTGACGCATTCTTCCGGGGCGAGCTCCTGATGCGTATCGGGGCGGACAAATATTTTCCTCACATCGCGTACACGTTCATGCTCTTCTGGGTGATGATACTGATGGACATGATGATAGAGAATACGCTCGGCAAGGTGGAGAAAAACAGGGAGGTGCTTACTTCCCTGAAGATATATCATTCGCAGAAAGTGGTGGAACTCGTCAGTATCGACAGGGTGACCACGGTGGAAAGGCTTCTGAAGGACAAGGGCTCTGCAGTGGGCCTCCCTGAGAAGCCGGCATACAGGCTTGGGGTTAAAGAAAAATGACGGAAATGGACAAAAAGGACATGAAGAAATCGGGCAAGGAGGATTTAAAGGTCTGGTACCTTTATGGCCTCTTCGTCATTGCTGCCCTTGTCGTGCTCTGCCGGATTGTCTATATCCAGTGCTTCTTCCGGAATAGCGACCCGAACCTGAAATATTACACGGCCACGAGCCGCAAGATGGAACTCGAGCCTGCCCGCGGCTCCATAATATCATCTGACGGACGCTTGCTCGCGGTTTCCACCCCGATGTACAAGATATATATGGACTGCACGGTCAGGAAGGTGGAGTTCAAGGACGACAAGGAGGGTGAGGAGAAATGGCGCGGGAAGGCCAGGGAGCTGTCCAAGGGTCTCGCCGCGATTTTCGGGAAAAAGAGCGCTGACGGATGGTACAATGACATTATCGCCGGCAGGAAGAAGGGCTCGAAATATATGCTGGTAGGCGGCCCGATTGACAATGAGACAATGCTGAAGGTGAAGGCCCTGCCTCTGTTCAGTGAAGGTGCCAACAAAGGCGGAATCATCGTCGAAAGGGTGGACACGAGACTTTATCCATACGGCTCGCTCGCACGTAGCACAATCGGGTACGTGAGGGACAATCATGACTCCAAAGGATTGATATTCAAAGGTATTGAAGGCGCTTATGACCATCATCTGCACGGCCAGGAAGGGTACAAATGGATGAAGAGGACGGACGGCAAGCGAATCCAGGACAAGGACAGTACCTGGGCCAATGCGAAGGACGGCCTGGATGTGAAGACCACCTTGAGCGTGGATGTGCAGGATATTGCCGACAGGGCGTTGCGCGGCCAGATTGCTGACAATGAGAAGATTGAGGGAGGATGCGTAATAGTCATGGACGTGAAGACCGGGGCGATAAGGGCAATGGTGAACCTGCTCAGGGACAGCACCACGAGCCGTCTCGGGGAAAGCATGAACATGGCGATAATGAGGGCCGGGGAGCCGGGTTCTGTATTCAAGACTGCCATCCTGACGAGCCTGCTCGAAGACGGAAAAGTGAAGCTCTCGGACGAAATCCCGACTGAGCACGGTGTCGTGAAGGGATTCAAGCCGGACCAGCATATCGTTGATTATGAGAGGGCTACGGGGAAAAAGACAATGTCCGTCCTGCACGGATACGAGATTTCCTCGAACTATATTTTCAGGAAACTGGCGGTGGACCATTACGGCTCCAATCCCAAGAAGCTCCTTGACAATCTGTATCTCTACCGTCTCGGCGAAGCATTCGACTTCGACCTCGAAGGACTTGCCAGACCTCAGCTCCCGCCGTCGGACACGAAGAAATGGAGCGCCACCGACCTCGGTTCAGTGGCCATCGGATATTCCGTTTCCGAGACCCCGCTGCATATCGTGACATTCTACAATGCCATAGCCAACAAGGGCAAGATGATGAGGCCTTATTTGGTGGAAGGGCTTGAGAGCAACGGGATTACGCGAATCAAGAAAGGTCCGTCGGTGCTGAACGGGTCGATTTGTTCAAGGGCCGTGGCGGACAGCGTGGCGAAAGGCCTCATGGCAATCACCGAGGAGGGAACCGCCGCGAGACGCCTGAAAGATGCCAAATGCAAGGTGGCGGGCAAGACCGGAACCGCGAGAATCGTGCTCGACAGGAGATATGCCAAGGTGGGGGCCAATCCGTATGAGGACATCTACGGGCGTCGTCAGTACCAGGCTACCTTCGTGGGATTTTTCCCTGCGGAGAATCCCCAGTATTCGGTGATTGTGACCGCTTATTCGAAGCTGAGCAGGGAGATTTTCTACGGAGGAACGATTCCGGCCATGGTCTGCAGGGAGATAGTGGACGAACTCTATGCCCTCGACAGCGGCTATGGGGAGAAATATGACACGAAAGGTCCGATGCCTGACCTGTCAGGCGATGCCCCGAGGACTGCGAAGAACGGCAAGGTGCCGGGACTCAAGGGGATGGGACTGATGGACGCGATATATGCGATAGAGAATGACGGTTACAAGTGCCAGTATTCGGGATGCGGACATGTGGTCTCGCAGTCTCCTGAGGCGGGGGCTTCGCTTGCTTCCGGCGGTACGGTGACGATAAGGCTTGATTAGAAGAAAATGAAAACAATGATACTCGACAGAATAATAGAGAATTGCGGTGTGGTCCGGGTTTCCGGCCCTGCCGGCGTTGAGGTCACTGCAGTGTGCAGCGATTCGAGGCAGGTATGCCCGGGGGCTCTCTTCATTGCGGTGAAAGGGTTTGCCGGAGACGGGCACAAGTTTATTGCCAGGGCGCTGGACGCAGGTGCTGCAGCAGTGATGTACGAAGATGCGGAAGAGCTTGCTGCACAGCAGGTTGAGGCTGGAGAGGATCTGGCGGCAAAGGCTGTGTACGTGCAGGTCGGGAATTCCAGGAGGGCTGTGGCAATGGCGGCTGACGCATTCTACGGCCACCCTTCAAGGGAGCTGACTTTGGTGGGAATCACCGGTACCAACGGCAAGACCACCACTGTGACATTGCTCTACAATCTTTTCCGCCGACTCGGCTACAAATGCGGATTGCTCTCCACG
>SFNZ01000096.1 GCA_004552615.1 Bacteroidales bacterium
TGAAAAACGGCAATGTCTGCGTTGAGGCCAAGGGATTCGAGTTCGACGGATTCACTCCGCTTCCGGAGAATATGCTCTCCAAACTCGGAGGCAGGGCATCTTATTCACTGATTTGTTCTTATTTGGATAGAGATGGACTAGAGAGGCGTTCTGAAGAATTGTATATATACGGGCATGGAAAGGATGCCAGGGAGGAGAACACGTCATTCCAGACTGACATTTTCACGGACCAGGGGGCATATAATCCGGGGGATAGCGTGAAATTCAAGGCAGTGATGTATCATGCTGACAACAAGGGTTTTGCAGAGACTTTGCCGGCAGGGGAGAAGGTGGTTGCAAGGCTGCAGGATGCCGAGGGTAATATGGTTGAGGAGATTCGCCTGGAAACCAACGAGTTCGGCTCGGTGGCAGGATGCTTCAAGCTGCCAGTCGGGCGCAGGAACGGCTGGTTTACAATAACGGTTTCAGATGCGATGCGCCGTGTAAGGGTGGACGAGTTCGTGCTTCCGTCATTTGATCTGAGTTTCGACATGAACGAATCTCTGAACCTTCCGGGAGACACTGTGTCTGTCACCGGCAAGGTGGAGAGTTTTTCAGGACATTCCCTTGCAGGTGTTAAAGCTACATATTCCGTGGAGAGCTGGGGTCGGGTGATATCGCAGGGAGAAGTTACGATAGAGAGTGACGGGGCTTTCAAGGTGGAATTCCCGGCAGAGGAAAGTTCGGGATGGCGTGCTTATTCGGTGAGTGTGAAGATTGCGGACAATACCGGGGAGACCCGGGAATATTCGAAGATGATATGGACTGCCGGCGGGCTTAATGTGCGGGCTGAACTTCTTGACGCTGCTCCAGGCAGGGGTGAATTGATTGATGAGCCCGAAACGGAATTACAAGGAAGGTTTGTATATAACAGGGGAAGCAGGATGTATAATGTCAGTGGTGACAATGCCCGTATTTCCCTGAAAGTTGCGAACCCGGACGGCGGAACAGTTCCTGTAGATGTACGATATGCCCTGGCGGATTGCTCCGGGAAGCGTCTGATGGAATCTTCAGCAGCCTCCGGATCGGTGGTGGATATTGACCTTTCTTCTTATGCTTCAGGAGTTTACAGGTTTATTGCAGAATGCTCCGCAGTGAATTCCGCGGGTGTTGCATTCTCTGATTCCACGAGGATTGACCTGATGTATCTCAAGGAGAGCGGGACCGTGTTGGATGCTCCTGTGAAGGATTTCCTCATGGTGCCGGAAACGGAGGTGACTGACAGCATCCGGATAGTTGCGGGCAATGCCGACGGGCATCCGGTATGGGCCGTGGTCGAGGTTTTCGGACCAACCGGTGAAATTCTGGACCGCAGGTTCCTGTTCCTGAAGGGAGAACGTGGGGCTGAAGGTTCTCTTGCCTGGTTAGCATTTCCGTATAAGTCTGATTATCCGGAGGCGGTGCGGCTGCAGGTGTTCTATTTCCGTGATGGAAAGGAGGTTACGTTCTCAGAAGAATACCGCAGGGCAGTGGCTGCCGTGGATTTCCCGTTGGAGTGGAACTCGTTCATTGACAGGTCTGTACCCGGGTCGGAATGCGAGGTTTCCCTGAAGACATCGCCGGATGCGGAGGTGCTGGCGGCCGTGTTTGACAAGAGTACGGAGACGGTGGCGCCAAATATCTGGACAAAATTCTCGAAGGGAGAATTGCATGTCCCTGAAATATATGTCAATGCGGTTTGCGGCAGAGTCGGAGGTCATTCTTACATATTTGACTATATTGAAGATAATGCCGTAGTAGGGTACGGTACCACGCGGAGTTTCCGGGCGAAAGCCCTTGCTGCGGCTCCAACGGCAATGATGGATGTCGCTTCTGCTGAAGCTGTCGAGGAGGCTGCTGCCCCGGATATTGATTCCGCGGACGGGCCGGATGTCAGGGAAGATTTCTCTACATCATTGGCTTTCATGCCTTTCCTTAGGCCGGACAATGAAGGAAACCTGAGTTTCAGTTTCCGTACTTCGGACAAGTTGTCCACATATTATGTATCCGTTTATGCGCACGCGAAAGATATGAGGAATGCGGTCATGCGCCGTGAGATGGTGGTGACCATTCCTGTGAAGCTTTCCGTATTGCCTCCTGAGGGTATTTATTCGGGCGATAAGCTCGATCTGGCGGTTTCCCTCTCCTCGGCTGCTGAAGTCCCGGTGGCGGGTAGCCTGAAATTGTCAGTATATTATTCTGCTGATTATCAGGTCAATAAGCCAGTGCGCGAATATAAGCAGAGCGTGGAGGTGCCTGCCGGCGGATCAGTGGCTTCAATGTTCAATCTCGGTGAAATCGCCTGCCCGGGCTGTCCTGTGCCTGATACACTCGGCCTCAAGGTGGTGTTCACTGCGGTCACTGAAGGGGGCAAGTTCTCTGACGGAGTTTTCGTTACTGTGCCTGTATATCCTGATGTGCAGACAGTTACGGAGTCCCATTCGGCGGTGTACCGCTCCGGGGATGACAAGGGTAAGATTCTGGAATCGTTGCGGTCCGCTTTCGTGAACGGGACTTCTGTGGGTTCGGAGTACAAGGAGATTTCCATCATGGAGATGCTGGAAGCTTCTCTCTCGTCCAAGGTGGATCCTGCGAATGACGATGTTCTTTCGCTTTCGGAGGCATTGTATGTGAGGAAAGTTGCGGCGAGCCTTGGAAAGGGAAATTATGGAAAAGCCGTTCTCACTGATGAAATGCTGATGGATAAGATATTGGCCTGCCGCAATGCAGACGCAGGATTTTCGTGGTTCGAGGGGATGCGCTCTTCTCCGGTAATCACGGCCGTGATTCTGGAGCGTTTCGGGAAAATGCGTTCTGCAGGTCTGGCTGATCTGGATCTGGCTTCTTCGGTCAAATATTTGGATTCTGTACAGTTCTCCGGCAGGTCTGCGATGCCATTCTGGTGCGGAGGAATTGATGACAGGCAATATATGTTTGTCAGGTCAATGTATCCGGAAGTGGCATTTGCGAAGCCTGCTTCAGGGAAGGATGACGGGAACCGTTTCCGTACTTTCTGCAAGGATGCCGGAGAATATCTTGTGCCGAAGAAGGAGCGCGGGATGAACGGGTACATCATGGGCAAGGTCCGCAGGGTGGCCACGTTGAGGAATCTTCTCGCTTCGGATGCGGGGATTGCCCTGGCAAAGGCATGGGGACTGTCGCTCAATGTGGAGAAGCGGGTTTCAGCTTCTTTGGATGCCGACATTCTTTCTCTTACGGAATATGCTGTGGATCATCGGGATGGAGGCGTTTATTATCCTAATCTCGTGATGCCTTTCCGCGGGCTTCTCGAAAGTGAGGCCTATGCTCATTCGATGTTGTGTGACCTGTTGTCAGGTTATGCGGCTGATTATCCGGAATCCGCTGATGCAGGGCGTATTGCCGACGGCATCCGTATATGGCTGATGCTGCAGAAGGAGACCCAGCATTGGGATGCGGATCCGGCTTTTGTGGATGCGGTGAATTCTGTGATGAACGGAAGTGAGGCTGTCAAGTCCACGTCGGTTTTAGTGATGACAAAGTCTTTCGAGAAACCGTTCGCGGAGGTAAGGGCAGCAGGCAACGGGTTCAGTGTCAGGAAGCGTTTCTTCCGGGAGGTGACGGTGCGCAAGGAGCATGCTGCCGTAGGTGAGACGCCTGAGGAAATTATTGAGCTACAGGAAATTGCTGACGGAGAGCTCCTGCATGTCGGGGAGAAGGTAACAATGAGGTGCGAGATTCACAATGACGAGAACCGGAGTTTCGTGAAGGTTACGGTGCCGAGGGAGGCTGCTTTCAGGCCTGTAAATGAGCTTTCAGGGCATTATGGCCTGGGTGTAAGGCCTGTGAGAGTGAACGGATGGTATTCTTTCATGCCTCAGGGTTACCGCAATGTGAAGGCGATGGCGACTGAATATTATTTTGACTCGTATCCAGAGGAGGATACTGTCATCGAGGAGGAGCTTTTCGTGACCCGTCCGGGCCGCTTCGTGGCTCCTGCCGTGGAGGTGGAGTCTCTGTATGCTCCGCATTATCGTGCAAATTCCGCTTTCTACGGTACGGTGCTCAGTGAGTAGGATGTTTTCTGCCTGCGTTTGCCCTTTCTGTAGAAAAGTGCTGAAAAAATTTGCAGATTGAGAAAAAGTCCGTATATTTGCAATCCTGTTTGAAACAACAGGCTTGTTCGGGAGCATAGCTCAGTTGGTTCAGAGCGTCTGCCTTACAAGCAGAGGGTCGGGGGTTCGACTCCCTCTGCTCCCACCAAAACGACTCGGAATTCATTTCCGGGTCGTTTTGCATATAAACACAAAGTCGAAAACTATGTAGGAAATGAAAAAGTATCTTATCTTGTTCATTCCTCTCTTGCTAACTCTCTCCTGCACCAAGGAGAAGAATTATCCCGATGATGAATGGTATGTTCATTTCGTTGCTATTCCGACAGAAAAGGCGAATGTGAATAAAGAGCACGACGCAATTGTTACTCTTCCTTGGGGGCACGATGAGAAATTCTTGTTTAGGGCGACATACGACCAGATTTATGGGCCATATCAGAAAGGGACAAGAATATGGTTCCTTGTAGATACTCCGCACCTCGACACTTATGATGTCCAGCTATGGATAAGTCATGAGCGTAAGGATTTTCAACTTGCCTATGCAGGCAAAAACCAAATAGACCTGATACTGCCATAGAAAGACGGCGATTAGGTCGGAGGACGAAGGCTGGGATCAACGGATAATTCCGGTTTATTTGCATTTTTTGTGCTTTGAGGGGCGTTGTCGAGAGACGCTATGGTTGCCGGGGGTCTCTGCCGGAGTTCCGCTTCGCTCCATCCACCCTTCGGAACTTCGTCCTTCGGGAGCCGCTCACAAGGCCGCGGCCGGCCATGCTCCGGCAGAGCCCTCCGGCAACCAAACAACAATCTTTTATTGGAGGCACAAAGCAAGCGGAGCAGCCCTTAGCCTGAGCTGCGCAGCTTGCTTTGAGCAGCCAGCCGGCGTATTTGCTGGCTGCGTTGCCATCCGTCAGGCAAAGATCTTCACTTTCCTGCAATTCATCGCGCGAGCAAATCGCCGTTTTACGCCACATAACTGCATTTTACTCGCTCGATGGCACCAATTTGTCGTCATCTGACAATTTTCAAAATACTTTAACATTGATTATCAATGAGTTATGATTTTACAGCTCGCGCGATGATTTGCTCGAAGTCGATTGTCATTGTCATTCGGACGAAGGTTTGGATCAACGGAAAATTCCGGTTTATATGCATTTGTAGAACATCCGAGGCAACAGCAGAGCAGTATCGCTCTACGCGCCGCATAAAAACTTCGTGCAAACCGCGGGCACAAGCTACATTTACCCGCTCGGTTTGCACGAACCGTTTGTAAGAGTCTCCGCTGCCGGACCGCTACTCAGCAGGCTGCCATTTGCAGCGTACAGGGGATACTATCGCGCCGTCCTTCTTCAGCTGGGCAAATGCCTTGTCCACTTCCTTGCGGTCAAGACCTGACAGGGTGGCTACTTCACCGGCAGATACGGGCTTGCCCGCGCTGCGCATTGTCTCGAGAACTTTTGCTGTTGTTTCCATATCTTCAGAAATTAATTGGTTAAATAACTCTCAAATATAATAAAACATCCTTAAATTTGTATCGATTATAAATGCCGCCAATATCATTATGGATATTATCAGGAAAGCAACTGTCAATGACATACCGGCTATCCGTGAAATAGCCGAGGTCGCATTCCCTGCCACATACTCGGACATCATCACGGAGGAGCAGATCGCCTACATGATGGAGTGGATGTATTCGGAGGATGTGCTTCGCAAGGAGATTGCCGGAGATGTCACATGGCTCCTGATGGAGTTGGACGGAGTGGCTTCGGGATATGTCTCGTTCGGGCCGGAAGGGACTGACGGACAATATCATCTGCACAAGATATATATCCTGCCGGCCTGTCAGGGAAAAGGCCATGGACGTGCCCTGTTTCTCGCGGCCGAGGAGGAGATGCGACGCCGTGGTGCGGAAATCTTCGAACTGAATGTCAACCGCCACAACAAAGCCCTGGATTTCTATCTGAAAATGGGAATGAAGATAAACCGCAGCGGTGATTTCGACATCGGCGGCGGATTCTATATGAACGACTATATTTTGGGGAAATATCTTTAAGTAATGCGTAATGAGTTTAATATCAAGGCATTGAAACTGCCTGCCTTGTTGATGCCGCCGGCAATGCTCGCAGCGGCTTCCTGCGGGGACGGGGGAAAGATACCGTCCAGGCCGAACATCCTGCTCATAGTGGCGGACGACCTCGGCATGGGAGATATCGGGGCTTATGGAGCAACAGCCATCAGGACTCCCGGCATTGATTCCCTTGCGCAGGGAGGCATCAGGTTCGAACGTGCATATTCCACCTCGGCGACTTCCACACCGAGCCGTTACGCGATGTTCACGGGACTCTATCCGTGGCGCAATCCGGATGCCAAGATCCTGCCCGGAGATGCCCCTCTCCTGATACCTGTGGATATCCCGACCATGCCGAAGATGATGCAGGCTGCCGGCTACAGCACCGGAGCCATCGGCAAATGGCATCTCGGAATGGGTGACGGCAATATCGACTGGAACAGCCACATATCTCCCGACGCCAACACCGTTGGATTCGACTATACATGCCTGATAGCTGCAACCAATGACAGAGTCCCTACGGTCTATGTCCGTGACGGAAATGTAGTCGGGCTTGACCCGGAAGATCCAATATATGTGGATTACAATCAGAATTTCGAAGGGGAACCGACGGCCCTGACCAATCCCGAGATGCTCAAAATGACCTGGCATCATGGGCATAACTGTTCCATTGTCAACGGTATACCGCGCATAGGATACATGAAGGGCGGAACTGCTGCACGCTGGATTGACGAAGATATGGCTGACTTCTTTTCCGCCGAAGTGAAGGATTTCATTGACAGGCAGGCTCCGGACCGGCCGTTCTTCCTCTATTACGGCCTTCATGAGCCGCATGTCCCGAGAGCCCCGCACGGCCGTTTCGTCGGAAGCACTGACCTCGGACCGAGAGGCGACGCGGTGGCAGAAGCTGACTGGTGTGTGGGTGAGGTGGTCCGTTATCTCGAGAGCAAAGGCCTTATAGACAATACATTGATAATTTTCACGAGTGACAACGGCCCGGTCATCAACGACGGCTATTATGACGATGCGGAGGAACGGCTCGGAGACCATGACCCGAGAGCGGGCACGAGAGGAGGTAAGTATAGTCTCTACGACGGCGGTACCCATATCCCGATGATTGTTTATTGGAAAGGTGTAGTGCATTCCGGGGTTTCAGACCGTATAGTGTCCCAGCTGGATTTGTTTGCGAGTCTCGGCAGGCTGGTCGGGGGAGAAGTGCCTGGCAATATTGACAGCGAGGAACATCTCGACGTTCTTTTGGGAAGAAAGGGTCCGGCAAGGGAGTCCTCGGTGCTCGAGGCCAAGGGCAAACTCGCCTGGCTTTCAGGAAAATATGCTCTCATTCCGCCTTATGGAGGCCCGTTGAGGAACTCGACGAAAAACGAGCTCGGCAATGTTACGGAATGGAGTCTCTTCGACCTTTCCAATGACAGGGGCCAGCTAGAGAATATTGCCGGTTCCTGTCCGGAAGTGCTGCAGACGCTTCGGGAAGAGTTCAAGAAGGCGGTCGGAGACCATTACGATCCGTCACTTGAAGAAGAAAAACTTCAATGATAATTTTATTTTACCCAAAATAAATGCTAACTTTGCTTTCGAAATGTAAAGCCGGTCGCTTTCGAAACGATACCACATGACGATATTGAAACGTAAACATAAAAATTGTAATCATGGCCAGATTTTTTGATCCACCTGCACCGAAGCCTCAGCTTCCGTCCGAAAAGATTCCGAAAGTGTACAACTCCATGCGCTGGAAAGTTTTCCTCGGGGCATTCCTCGGATATGCAGGATACTATCTCGTCCGCAAGAACCTTTCGCTCGCCGCTCCGGGCATGATCGAGAACGGACTTCTTGACAAGGCCGGAATCGGTATAGCAATGTCCGCGGTATCGATCGCCTATGCGTTCAGCAAATTCATCATGGGTAGCATCTCGGACCGTTCGGATGCCCGCAAGTTCCTGGTATTCGGACTCTTGCTGTCAGCATTGACTATGATTCTGACGGGTATCATCCCTTACAGCCCGGCAAATCCCGGTCTCAACATTGCGATAGTGTTCGTCCTGATGCTCATCGTGGGATGGCTTTCCGGAATGGGCTGGCCTCCATGCGGACGTATAATGGCGCACTGGTTCAGCCAGAACGAGAGAAGTTTCAAGATGTCAGTCTGGAACACTTCGCATACATTCGGAAGCGGCTCCCTCGGACTTCTCGCAACTGCCGGAATGACGCTCGTGGTTTTCTGCGGAGTTCCTGCTGCACAGTCCTGGAGAGGTGCCTTCATACTTCCTGCTGTCGTGGCACTCGTAATCGCAGCGATATGCTGGTGGCTCATCCGTGACACGCCTCAGTCCTGCGGCCTTCCTTCCATCAACGAGTACCGCAACGACTATTCCGGAGTGAAATCCAAGGTAAAGGATACTGAGAAGATACCTTTCAAGACTTTGTTCGTGGACTATATTTTCAAGAACAAGCTCCTGTGGGTCATTGCTTTCGCCAATGCATTCGTGTACATGGTACGTTACGGTGTGGGTGACTGGGCCCCGATTTATCTGCAGGAAAGCGGCCTGATGAGCCCTGAGCAGAGCAATCTTGCGTTCTCGCTTCACAACTATGCCGGTATTTTCGGAACGATTATCTGCGGATGGATTTCCACGAAGTTCTTCAAGGGAAGATGCACTCCTCCGAATGTCATTTTCATGGCTATCGTGCTTGTAGGCACCCTGCTCTATTGGCAGGCAGGCAATGTGGCAGGTCTGTTCGCAGAAGTGGGGACTCCGGCCTATGCATCATTGGCCAAGGGCCTTATCTTCTTCGCTCTCATCATCGTGGGATTCTGTATCTACGGTCCTGTTGCAATGATCGGAATTCAGGCGCTCAATCTCGTGCCGAAGAATGCTGCCGGAACAGCAGCCGGTTTCGTGGGGCTTTTCGGATATCTCTTCGGAGATGCAATCCTCTCGAAACTTCTGATGGGAAGCGTTGCACAGCATGCCGGATGGCAGGTGACTTTCATGATGCTTGCAGTGGCTAGCGCCCTTGCTGTGCTCCTCTGCGCACTCACATGGAACAGCGAAAAAGCGGTGACCGAATAATGTCAGTCCTGCAGCTCGAGCCAGCGGAGTTCCTTCTCGTCAATGAGGGATGATATTTCCCCGAAACGTGCGGACGCGGCCTGCAGCTTGTCGTAAGGCAGGGTACCTGCAGACATTGCAGACTCCAGTTCCAGTTTCTCCGCTCCCAGGGCCTCAAGGTCTTTTTCGAGCTGTTCAAGTTCCTTTTGCTCCTTATAGGTAAGCTTCTTCTTTTTCGGGGAAGCTTGCCTTTGTTCATTTGCCCTGGAGCTCTGTGGCTTGGAATTCTCCTTCTCCTTAGCCTTCATTTCCGCCTCGTAGTCCCGGAGGTATTCGTGATATTCCGAGTAGGAGCCGATGAAATCCTTCACGATTCCGTTGCCGCAGAAAATGAACAGATGGTCCACTATGCGGTCGAGGAAATGCCTGTCGTGTGATACGATGATGAGCGAGCCCTTGAACTCCTTGAGATACTCCTCCAGTACGTCCAGGGTGACGATGTCCAGGTCGTTGGTAGGCTCATCCATTATCAGCAGGTTCGGGTTCCGGCTCAGGATTGTCATCAGGTACAGCCTGCGCCGTTCCCCTCCGGACAGCCTCGATACCCTGGTATTGAACATGTCATGACTGAACAGGAACTGGTTCAGGAGATGTGTGTCCCCGACAGTTTCAAGTACGGTCTGGTCCTCGTTGAAGCTCATGCCGCCCTGACGGTAATAACCTATTTTCAGGGACTCGCCCCTTTCAATGATTCCCGTCAGTTCCCCGTCTTCAGGTATGCTGCCCGTCAGGATGTTAAGGAATGTGGATTTCCCGCATCCGTTCTTGCCGACAATGCCGACTCTCTCGAACCTCTGGAAATTGTATGTGAATCCGTCCAGATAGACATCCTTGCCGTATCTGAAACTGAGGTTCTTGCAGTCGATGATCTTGCTGCCGAGGCGGGAACCCTGTCCCAAGGAATCCATCGAGACTTTTCCGTATTCGAGGACCTGGGAGGCCCTTTCCTTGAGCTCGTGGAATGCATTTATCCTGTATCTTGCCTTGCCGGTCCTCGCACACGGCGAACTGTGTATCCATTCGAGCTCCCGGCGCAGGATATTGTTGACCCTGGCGGTCTCCGCATTGTAATTGTCGATTCTCTCCTGCCTCTTTTCGAGATAATTCCGGTAATTCCCCCTGTAGGTATATACGGCCCCGTGGTCGAGCTCCATGACAATGTTGCAGACCCTGTCGAGGAAATACCTGTCGTGGGTCACCATCAGCAGCGTGCTTCTGGAATGTCCCAGGTAATTCTCCAGATACTCAATCG
>SFNZ01000097.1 GCA_004552615.1 Bacteroidales bacterium
AACGCTCCTGTCGAAAGGAGGAGTGGCGATACGGACGTTGAGCTTGATGATGTCACCCTTTTGTCTGTGAAGAAGCTGAACTTCTTCCGGATTATTAAGCTCCGAAGTTGTCGTAGAGGATGCTCTCCGGCTGCACTCCGAGGCTGTCGAGCAGATTTACCACTGCATTGACCATCATAGGAGGGCCGCACATGAAGTACTTGATGTCTTCCGGAGCGTCGTGAGTCTTGAGGTAGGTCTCGTACATCACGTTGTGCACGAAGCCTGGAACGTATTTGACTCCTGCCTCATCAGCTTTCGGATCAGGACGGTCAAGCGCAAGATGGAAGTGGAAGTTCGGGAACTCCTTCTCGATCTCAGCATAGTCTTCGAGATAGAATGCCTCCACGAGACTTCTCGCACCATAGAAGAAATGCACTTCCTTCTTTGTCTTGAGGGTCTTGAACAGATGCATGATGTGGCTTCTGAGCGGAGCCATACCGGCGCCGCCGCCCACGAAGATGTACTCCTGTGAATCCGGATCGTCCTTAGGCAGCAGGAAGTCTCCGAAAGGACCGGAAATCATCACCTTGTCGCCAGGATGACGGGTATATACATAAGAGGATGCGATACCAGGGTTGACCGGAAGAAGCTTCGGACCGAGTTCGCGCGGAACGCTCCTGTCGAAAGGAGGAGTGGCGATACGGACGTTGAGCTTGATGATGTCACCCTCGGCAGGATAAGAGGCCATTGAGTATGCCCTCATGGTAGCCTCAGGGTTCACGCACTTGAGGTCGAAGAACCCGTATTTCTCCCATTCTGCCTTGTACTCAGGCTCTACCTCGATATCCTTGAAGTCGAATGTCCCGGCAGGGATGTCAATCTGGATATACTCTCCAGACTTGAAATCAAGATGCTCGCCTGCAGGAAGTTTCACTGTGAACTCCTTGATGAAGGTAGCCACGTTCTTGTTGGAAATAACCTCGCACTCGAGTTTCTTTACGCTGAGGACAGACTCCGGAACGGCAATCTTGAGGTCTTCCTTGACCTTGACCTGGCAACCGAGCCTCCAGTTGTCCTTGATCTGCTTCCTGTTGAAGAAGCCGGTCTCGGTAGGGAGGATGGTTCCGCCGCCTTCGAGTACCCTTACCTTGCACTGGCCGCAGTTGGCCTTTCCACCGCAGGCGGATGGCAGGAATATCTTCTGCTCCGCAAGAGTGTTCATGAGGTTGTTCCCCGGATTGACTTCAAGGGTGTACTTTCCGTCATTGATATCTATCTTCACCGCACCCTTAGGTGACAGTGCGGTCTTCACCCACAACAGCAGGATCACGAGGATAAGTGTAACCACCGTGATGGCTGCGGCCGCGGCAATAATTGTCAGACTTATTGTATTCATCATTCAGTCTCCTAAATTAAAGTGAAATACCCATAAATGTCATAAATGCCATGGCCATGAGACCTACTGTGATGAATGTGATACCGATACCCTTGAGCGGGGCGGGAACATTCGAATATGACATTTTCTCCCTGATGGCCGCGAGGGTCACGATGGCGAGGAACCAGCCGAGACCTGAACCGAGCGAGAATACTGCGGCCTCTCCTACATTGGCGAAGTCTCTCTGCTGCATGAAGAGCGATCCGCCGAGGATTGCGCAGTTCACGGCGATGAGCGGCAGGAAGATACCGAGTTCGGCATACAGGGTCGGGGAGAATTTCTCGACAACCATTTCCACAAGCTGCACGATGGCTGCAATCACGGCGATGAATGTGATGAGGCTCAGGAAGCTGAGGTCAACACCCTCAATCAGCGCGTTCGGGCCGAGCACGTATTTGTTGAGGAGATAGTTGATAGGGAGTGTTACAAGAAGCACGAAGATAACAGCGACACCCAGTCCGGAAGCTGTCTTCACATTTTTTGATACTGCCAGGTATGAGCACATACCGAGGAAGTATGCAAAAATCATATTGTCAACAAAAATTGACTTTACGAACAAGCTTAAATATTCCATTTCGATTGAGTGTTAATGTTATTTTTCCTGAAGGTCTTTCTGGATGCTCCTCTGTACCCATACGATGCATCCGAGGAGGATGAGCGCCATAGGAGGGAGAATCACGAGACCGTTGTTCATATAACCTGCGTTGTAGATGCACTCAGGGATGATCCTGAATCCGAAGAGAGTGCCTGAGCCGAGAAGCTCGCGGAAGAAGGCGATGATGATGAGAATCATTGCGTAGCCTGCTCCGTTGGCAAGACCGTCAAGGAAGGAAGGAATCGGCTTGTTGCCGAGACCGAAAGCCTCGATACGGCCCATCACGATACAGTTGGTGATGATAAGTCCGATGTAGACGGACAACTGTTTCTCGATGCTGTATGCGTATGCCTTGAGGAACTGGTCCACGAGGATTACCATGAGCGATACCACAACGAGCTGCACGATGATACGTACCCTGGTAGGGATGGAGTTCCTCATGCAGGAAACGATGAAGTTCGAGAAGCTTGTAACTACAATAACAGAAAGACCCATGACGAAAGCGCCTTTCAGCTGCACGGTCACTGCAAGAGCCGAGCAGATACCGAGGATAAGGGTCGTGATCGGGTTGCCCTTGAAGATCGGATTCAAAAGAGTTTCTTTTATTTTTGCGTTCATATCAAATCCTCCCGTTAGTTTTCATTTGCAGGCGTTTCGTCCTGTCCTGCCTCTGCAGCACCATTTTCAACGAGCTCGATCTCGACCGGTCCGCGGCCTTTCGGCTGAACGGCATTGAGATATGGCTCGTAAGCGCTGATCCATAAGTTGAGGGCTGCGTTGAGGCCGTTGCAGGTCATTGTCGCACCTGTGATTGCGTCCACTGCATTGTCCTTGCCTTTCGCACCGCCTTTAACGATGCTGAATGCGGACTCGTCAGCGAAATCGATTGAACGTCCGGAGAATGTCTCCCGGAAGCCTGCGTCATCCTTGATTTTGGCACCGAGGCCCGGAGTCTCGCTCTCATGGTCGAAATAAACTCCCTTGATTGTCCTGAGGTCCTCGTCAAGGGCGATGTAGCCCCAGATTGGTCCCCAGAGTCCTGCTCCGTAGCAAGGAATAACCGTCACTTTGCTTCCGTTCTGGTCGAAGATGAAGACAGGAAGCTTGATCCCTGAAGTAGCTCCGTCCTTGAGAAGCTTGTTCTGCGCCTTGAGCTCGGAAGTGGTCACGATTTCGCAGCTTTCAATGTCGAGTTCTTCAGCAAGAGTGCCGTCCGCATTGATGAGGAAAGCCTCTTTCACCGCATCCTTGTAGGCTGCGAGGACCTTGTCGTTGCCCATTGCCTCCAGCTCGCTTTTTTCGTAGAACTTGGCGGCTGAGAGCATCTGGCTGATTGTCTCCGCTTTCACGTTCGCATCCTGCTTCGGGGCCAGAACCTGGGACACCGTGGCGAGGATGGCGGCAACCAGCACTACGACGAGAGTCGTGTAGATGACTGTGTATATATTACCGTTAGTATTCATATCAGATAAATGTTATGCGATTTTAACTTTCTTTGCTCTTCTGGAAATCGCAGATGATGTGACATAGTGGTCAATGAGCGGTGCGAATGTGTTCATAAGAAGGATGGCAAGCATCATTCCTTCCGCATATCCAGGGTTGAAGAGCCTTACCACTACGCAGAGAGCACCCACGAAGAAGCCGTAGATCCATTTGCCGCATTCTGTCTGGGCGGATGTGACAGGGTCAGTTGCCATGAACACGGTACCGAAGGCAAAGCCTCCCATGATGAGCTGGTACCATGCAGGGATGTCTGTAGCTCCGCAAATATTGCCGAGCCAGCCTACGAAGAGGGCTCCGACCACTGATGATGCCATGATCTTCCAGCTTGCTACTCCGGTCCAGATGAGGATGACGGCTCCGATGAGGATTGCAATTACAGATGTTTCACCGACAGATCCCGGAACGGTTCCGGCGAACATGTCCCATGCAGACATTCCGTACTGTACTCCTGCATTGTTCAGGGCGTCAAGGCCTTCTGAAGCGAATGAAAGAGGGGTCGCTCCGGTGGCGCCGTCAATGAGAGCCTCGTTGTTCTTGAGGTGAATCCATACCTCTGAACCTGACATCTTGCTCGGATATGAGAAGAACAGGAATGCCCTGGTGAGGAGTGCCGGGTTCAGGAAGTTCATTCCGGTGCCGCCGAAAACCTCTTTTCCGAAGAGGACTGCGAATGCTACAGCGACTGCAAGCATCCAGAGAGGCACGTCCACAGGGACGATGAGAGGAATGAGCATACCGGACACGAGATATCCTTCGTTGACTTCCTCGTTCCTGATCTGCGCGGATGCGAATTCAATTCCGAGGCCGACAAGATATGCCACTATATATAAAGGTAACACTTTGAGGAAACCGAACCAGAAATTCTGGAGGAGGGTCGCCTCCGTGCCTGTTGCAAGGCTGTGCTGGTAGCCGACATTCCACATTCCGAAGAGTGCGG
This sequence comes from Bacteroidales bacterium, assembly GCA_004552615.1. GTDB lineage: Bacteria > Bacteroidota > Bacteroidia > Bacteroidales > UBA932 > Cryptobacteroides. Next base: position 4,453 of record SFNZ01000097.1, read on the forward strand.
CAGGAACAAGGGCTATCACTACGATGATCATGATTCTCTTCAGGTCGACTGCGTCCCTGACATGGGAACCTGTCCTCGTTACAGTGCCCGGCACGCGGAGGAAGGTGTCGAATGCGTCGACGGTTGAATGAAGGAATCCGAGTTTGCCGCCCCTTTCGAAAAGGCCCGGCTGTGGTGTTGTATTCTTATTTTCTTCCATAACTTCCGTGAGATTAAGCCATTTCTTTAATCATGAGGTCAATGCCTTTCTCAATGATGGCCTGGATGTCATTCTTGGACGGGTCCACATACTCGCAGAGGGCAAGGTCCTCAGGAAGCACTTCGTAGATTCCGAACTTCTCCATCTTGTCGATGTCTCCCGCGATGCAGGCCTTGAAGAGGTATACCGGGAAGATGTCCATAGGAAGAACCTTGGAGTAGACGTCGGACATCACGAAAGCACGAGGGCCTCCGTTGGTGTTGGTGTCCATCTCGTATGTCTTCTTTGGGCAGAGCCATGAGAAATATGTGCGGCTTGAGCTGAATTTGCCGAAACGGAACGGCTTCGCCCATCCGAGAAGCTCCCTTTCGGTGCCTTCGTGGATCAGGGTGATCTGGTTGTCGAAGAATCCGAGAGATCCGTCAGGCCCGACATTGGTTCCGGTGAGGACATCTCCGCTGATGAAGCGGACGTCGTTTGCGGAATTGTCGTAGAACTCGGCAATGTCCTTCATGCTGATGCCAGGAAGGGCGTCAACGTATGCAGGTTCGATTGCGACAGGTCCGGTCACGGCTACCTTGCGTGCAAGGTTGAGTTTTCCGGTGTTGAAAAGTTTTCCGATAGCGGCAAGGAGAAGGAGGGATACTGTCCACACAGTGTCACCCTTCATGATAGGGGAGATGTGGCTGATCTGGATTCCGACATTTCCTGCAGGATGCTTTCCGCTGAATACGTGCTGGATCACGTTTTCAATCTTGTGGAACGGGGTTCCTGAATAGTTCTCGCTGCAGAGTGAGAAATGTACCCCGCCCTTGGTGAGTTTTCCGAGCACGTTCACTCCGGTCTGGACGTTCTCGACCTCGTCCTTCAGGACATACTCGGGAACAGCTGCGAGAGGTGCAGTGGAGAATGCGGAAACGAAAATAGCCTTAGGTTCTGCGGAAGGATCCGCCAGAATACCGTAAGGCCTCTGGATAAGAGCCGGCCAGAGACCGCTCTTGAGAAGGAGGGACTTGACGTCCTCTGCTGACATGTCTGCAAGTTTCTGGACTCCGAAGTCCACTGACTCCTGTTTCCCGTCAGCCTTGATCCTTACCTCAAGC
>SFNZ01000098.1 GCA_004552615.1 Bacteroidales bacterium
TTTCCTAAATCCCTACCGTCCCTTCGGGCTGCTCGCTGCAAAAGGCCACTGGACTTTTGCTAATCGCTCCCGACCCCGGGAACCTGCTCGCTGCAAAAGCCCACTGGGCTTTTGCTGAACGCTCCCGACCTATCCTCGGCCTTTCGGCCTCAAAAGCAGTTGTTTCGCTCTGCGAAACTTGAATATATTGAAAATGATGCGCAAAGTTAAAAAGATTTCACTATTTTAGCAAGAAAGTGCAATCAAATGACCGGGGCGAAAGATTTAGCGGCGCTTTCATTCACGTTCACGGCGGGAGTCATCGCCGGGACCTGCCTGACGGGACATATCGCAGCAATCTGCGGCGGACCTGCACCATGGTACGGTGCCGGGGCTATTTCATGCGCATTGTGCGCAGCAGCATTCTGCATCGCAGGCAAAGGAAGACGGCACATCATGGCGAAGATACTGTTCCTGTATCTCAGCACGGGTATCTTGTGCGCCGTCACATCGTCATTGTCCGGCATCGGTATAGCGGAAGGTGGCTATGCAGCGTCAGGCCTCGCTTCCGGAGTGAGGAGCATGATAGACGGGATGCCTTTCAGGTCCGGGAACACCGCTCCCCTGCTGAAAGCCCTGGTAACAGGAGACAGGACAGGGCTTCCCCCGGAAATCGTGAGAGCGTTCAGGGAGAGCGGGGCATCCCATATCCTGGCACTTTCCGGCCTGCATCTCGGGATAATATACATAATATTGCTGAAGGCGCTCTCGATTCTCGGCAATGCCCCTTGGGTCAAGACTGCCAGAAGCCTATCAATCATATTGTTCTGCGGAATTTATACGGCAGCTACCGGAGCGTCGGCATCCCTCGTCAGGGCATTTCTTTTCATAATGCTGAACGAGAGCGCGAAGATGCTTCACCGCAGGAGCGACCCGGCAAGGGTGTTCTGCGCAGCACTGATGTTCCAGCTGGCAATATCCCCCGGGGAAATAAAGTCCCCGGGATTCCAGCTGTCTTATCTCGCTATGGCGGGAATCATCATTCTGCTGCCACGGCTGAAGGCCTGGTATCCAGGAGATGACAAAGGCAGCGCAGACCCGGTCAGGAAAATATGGAATGCAATGGCCCTGGCGGTCTCCTGCCAGATGTTCACAGCACCGGCTGCCTGGTTCCATTTCCGCACATTCCCACGTTATTTCCTGATAACCAACCTGCTGGCACTTCCGGTCACGAGTCTGCTGATGATGCTTTCCGTGGCTTCAATGGGATTGTATGCGCTCGGGATATGCCCCGGGATACTGATAAGGGTGACCGATTTCGCTTCGGACACCCTGATATTCATTGTCAATATTGTAAGTTCGATGTAGTGATTCCTCAGGCCGGGGATTCTATTCCTGACGGACTTCCTCGACTCCCGGAATGTTCATTATGCGATCCACGGCACGGTTAAGCTCGTCTGCGGAATGCACCGAATATTTGATGGAGCAAACCACGATTTCGTCATCCATCTCGGAGGTGAGGGAATACATTGAAAGATGATTGTCCTTGACGATGCTGTCGATGATGTCGCGTAGCAGATACGGCCTGTCCACCCCGATTATCTTGATGGAAATAGGATAGAGCATTCCCGGCTCCGGATTGAAATCCTCAACTGCTACGATGGTCTGGCCGTTCTCCGATGCGATACGGATGGCTTCCGGGCAGTTCCTGCGATGTACCGTCACCTGCCCCTGGGCATCTGCAAATCCTATTATCTCACTGCCCGGCAATGGTTTGCAGCAAGGACAGAGCTTGTATTTCTGCACAGGCAGCCGGCGAAGATAATTGCCGATTGCCTTCTTGGCCTTGTATGTGACGACGTCGTCCAGCCAGTCAGCTTTCGGATTTACCGACTCGTCGGCATTAATCTCGATGCAGTCTCCCCTGCGCAACTTCGTGCGAACGGATGCGAGACGTCCGTTGATCCGGGCGAATTTCGCATGATGTCCGAGCCTGCTGTGTATCTCGTAAGCGAAATCCAGTGCAGTCGCACCTTTCGGAAGGGTCACTGTAGCTCCTTGCGGGGTGAATACTGTCACGTCTTCATTGAAAAGCGAGTCGTGGATGCCCGGCATGAGCATTTCCGGATTCTCCGAAAGTTCGTGGAGGACCGAAGTCAGACGTTTCATCCACTGTTCCTTGCCTTCGACAATGCAGCCGAAATAGGACTGCTCCCTCATGTTGTCCGAACTGATATGGAACTCCTCGATGTCGCCGTATGGGTTCAGGAGCTTGAAATGGACTGATCGGTAACCGTTGGCCTTCGGCTGTGTGATGTAGTTCACGAAACTGCCGGTCTGCTCGCGGAACTTGTTGCCGAGGATGGAATAAATCTTGAGCACAATGTCCTGCTCGTCAAATTCATGGCCAGTAATCATCTCGACTTCGTCCTGGTTGAAGACAGCTCGGATATAATGCTTGAACGGGACGTGATAGAAATCGCATTTGCGCTCCTGCATCTCACGCCAGATGCTGAATGGCTTCCTGTAGCGGATGTCCCAGTGTATTGCCCCGTCGAAGACACTTGAAACCAGGTCAGCAGCCTCCTTCATGAAGGCTTCTACCGCCTCGCGGGTACGTTCCCTGTCCTTTTCAAGCTGGAGCACCAGGAAGTCGTACTCCTTGGGATTCAGGAACTTGAATGCCAGGTTCTCAAGCTCCGACTTGACCTTGTAGAGACCAAGCCTTCCTGCCAAAGGTGCGAAGAAGAACTGTGTCTCGGAGGCTATCTTCCACTGTTTCTGAGGTTTCATCGAATCGAGTGTCCTCATGTTGTGGAGTCGGTCGGAGAGCTTGAGAATCAGCACTCGGATATCTTTGTTGACCGAGCCAAGGATGTGCTGGAAATTGTCCACCTGCTGCTTGTTGGGCTTGGTGACGGCATTCACGAGGAAGGCCACGTCGTCCCCGAAGCGCTCCCGGATCTCCTCTACAGTATGGTCCGTATCCTCCACCACGTCATGGAGAAGGGCCGCGCAGATGATTGCCGCGTCCCTCTGGCGCATCTCGTCCACGACAATGAGCGAGACTGCCAGCGGATGGAGAATGTAAGGGAGGCCACTCTTGCGTCTCTGCGGCCTGTGCGCCTCTTCTGCCAGAGCGTAAGCATCCTTGATGAGGGCGACCGATTTGTCGTCACGGATTCCGCGCTCTGACACGGCAGTGAACAGTTTTTCCACTGCGACATCAATCATTTCCTTGTAGTCGGTCATAGGTAGCTGAACAGATTATTTCCTTGCTGCTAGCTCTTTGTCGAACATGTAGAAGGCAGCCTTGTCCTCACCTACACACTCGAGGGCATCGAGAATCTCCTGTGCGGAAGCCTCTTCCTCGACCTGCTCGGCAACATACCACTGGAGGAAATTGGCCGTAGCGTAGTCCTTCTCCTCGGCTGCAATGTCGCAGAGGGCATGGATCATTGCGGTAACTTTCTTCTCGTGGGTGAGAGTCTCCTCGAACATTTTCTTTGCGCAACACCATGTGGCAGGGACAGCGTCGATAGGTTTGAGCTCAACCTTTGCAAGCTGTGAGCCGAGATATCCGACGAACTTGAAAGCGTGCTCCATTTCCTCATCATACTGTTTGCGGAACCAGTTGGACACGCCTCTCAGTCCCTTCTCTGCAGCGTCGAGAGACATGGCAAGATAGAGATAGGCAGACCACATCTCAGCATTGATCTGGGCATTGATGGCCTCATGCATTCTGTTACTGATCATAACTTCTTGATTTTAATGTTATATTATTTATTAAACTAATTAGTTTATTCCGGTTTGTAGGAATCCTTCAGGACGGTGGTGCGGTTGAATACCGGGTTCTCCGGGGTGCTGTCAGGATCCTTGAAATAATAACCCGTGCGCTCGAACTGGACGGCAATTCCGGAATTGTCCTCGAGGAGTGCCGGCTCGGCGTAACCCTTCGCAAGCACGAGCGAATCCGGATTCAGGAAATCCTTGTAATCCTTGTCCTCCGGGATGGCGCTCATGTCAGCCTGGGTGAAGAGCCTGTCGTAGAGCCTGAGGCTGATTTCCCTGGAATGTGCTATGGAAACCCAGTGGATGGTGCCTTTCACGCTGCGCCATTCGCCGCCGCCCGGACGGGTGGAAGGATCGTATGTGCATTTCAGCTCAACAATATTGCCTTCGGCATCCTTCACCACCTCCTCGCACTTGATGATATAGGTGTATTTCAGACGGACCTCCCCGCCCGGCTTGAGACGGAAGAACTTCTTCGGGGCATCCTCCATGAAGTCCGCCCGGCTGATATAGAGTTCGCCGGAGAACGGAACGCTTCTCTTCGCGCCTTCAGGGTCGGCCGGATTCAGAGGGCAGTCGAACCACTCCACCTTGCCCGGCTCCCAGTTCGTGATGGTGAGCTTCACCGGATCCTCCACTACCATGTACCTGTTTGAACGGGCATTGAGGTCCTGGCGGACGCACCATTCGAGGAGCTGGATATCCATGAGCTGATCACGCTTCGACACGCCGATCTTCTCGCAGAACATCTTCAGGGCCTCCGGGGTATATCCTCTCCTGCGCACTCCGCAGAGCGTCGGCATACGAGGGTCATCCCATCCGCTTACGAGATTCTTCTGCACGAGTTCGAGAAGCTTGCGCTTGCTCATGAGGGTGTATGTGAGGTTCAACCTTGCAAATTCGTACTGATGTGAAGGATAGATGCCGAGAGTCTTGATGAACCAGTCGTAGAGCGGACGGTGCACGTCGAACTCGAGGGTGCAGATGGAATGGGTGATGTTCTCGATGGAATCGCACTGTCCGTGGGTGTAATCGTACATCGGATAGATGCACCATTTGTCCCCTGTGCGGTGATGGCTCGCATGCTTGATACGGTACAGAATCGGGTCGCGGAACATCATGTTCGGGCTTGCCATGTCAATCTTGGCCCTGAGGACCTTGGATCCGTCAGGATATTTTCCATCCTTCATCTCACGGAAGATGCGCAAGTTCTCCTCCACGCTCCTGTTGCGGTACGGGCTGTCGGTTCCCGGTTTCTCCACAGTACCGCGTCCTGTCCTGATTTCCTCGAGGGTCTGGTCATCAACGTATGCGAGGCCCCTCCTTATCATGTCCTCGGCCCACTCATAGAGCTGGTCGAAATAGTCGGAGGCATAGAGTTCCTTGTCCCAATGGAATCCGAGCCACTGGATGTCTTCCTTGATGGAGTCCACATACTCGGTATCCTCCTTGGTCGGGTTGGTGTCGTCGAAACGGAGGTTCGTCTTGCCGCCGTATTTCTGTGCAAGACCGAAGTTCAGGCAAATGCTCTTGGCATGTCCGAGATGGAGATATCCGTTCGGCTCCGGAGGGAAACGTGTCAGCACGCTGTCCACCTTGCCGGACTTCAGGTCCGATTCAATGATTTCTTCAAGGAAATTAAGTTTCTTAGGCTCGACCGCCTCTTTCTTCACATCTTCCATATATGTACGTATAATTAAAGTTTTCCAAATTGCAAATTTAAGAAAAACCTCCGAAAACGTGCATTTTCGGAGGGGAAAATTGAATATTGTGTTCTGGGATGAACAATGAAGACTAGCGCTCCTTCCCGGACGGGAGGACGAGATTCAGGATGACGGCGAGGAGGAAGACAACGGCGACACAATTCTCTGCGAAAACGTCACCATGTTGCGGTTGTCGAAACCGCATTTGGACATCATTCCGAAACCGGCGAAGAGGATGCTTCCGAACATCATCAGGGTACAGCCGCCGAGCACGGCCTGTGGTATTGTCGTAAGAACGACACCTACAGCCGGGAATACTCCGCCGAGAATCATTATGCCTGCGCCGACGGCAATCACCGAACGGTTCACGACCCCGCTCATGGAGGCAAGTCCCACATTCTGGCTGAAAGACGTAATCGGAGTACAGCCGAACAGACCGGCTATGGAGCTGACGAATCCGTCGCAAGCGATACTGCCGCCCAGTTCCTTGTCAGTAGGCTGACGCTTCAGGGCACCGGCGCAAAGAGCGCTCGTATCACCTATGGTCTCAGTCGCACTGACCATGTAAATGGCTATTATTGAAAGTATTGCACCGATATTGAACTCAAGCGCAAACGGCAGCAGCTTCGGCAACGATACTATGCCGACACCATTCAGCGAGCTGAAATCCACCATTCCCATGAAAAGGGACAGTATGTAGCCGGCAATGAGACCGACGAGGACGGAAAGCGAACGGAGGAATCCCTTTCCGAAAACCTGGCAGACGAGACAGGTCAGAAGGGTCACCGAACCGACAATCCAGTTGTGGGCAGCCCCGAAATCAGCCGCTCCCTGGCCGCCCGCGAAACTGTTCGCCCCGATCGGCAGCAACGAAAATCCGATGGCAGTCACCACTGTAGCAGCCACGATAGGGGAAATGATTCTGATCCAATATCTTGCGAAAAGTCCGAGAATACCCTCGACAATACCGCCTATGACCACTGCACCCATCAGAGTGCCCATTCCCATGCCGGTCCCGATGACAATCGCCAATGAAAGGAAAGTGAAGCTGATACCCATCACTATAGGGAGTCTCGATCCGATTCTCCACAACGGATAAAGCTGTACAAGAGTACCGATGCCGGCGATGATCATGCAGTTCTGGATCAATGCACCCTGCAATGCGGAATCCACGCCAACGATCCCGGCGAGGATGATGATAGGGGTAATGTTGCTCACGAACATCGCAAGCACATGCTGGAGGCCGAAAGGAACGGCCTGAGCCAACGGTACTCTGCCGTCAAGCTCGTAAATGGTTGGTTTTGACATAATCGGTTGGTTTCAGGAATTACTGTCTGAATTGTACTGTCTGCTTCTCCGCATCCATCGAATCAATGATGGCGATGGACTCGAGGTGGTATCCTGCGGCACGGAGAATCTCCCCGCCTTTCTGCTGGCCCTTCTCAATAGCCACGCCGAGTCCCACCACTTCAGCACCGGCCTGTTTGACAATGTCAATCATCGCAAGCATGGCCTGGCCGTCGGCAAGGAAATCATCCACGATCAGGACCTTCTCTCCTGCATTGAGATAGGGCTTCGAGACGAAAACATTGTTCATCCGCCTGTGGGTGAAGGAATATGCCTGGGAGACATATTTGTCATCAGTACAGTTCGCCGTCTCGCCCTTCTTGGCAAAAACCACCGGTACATCGTAAAGGTCAGCGAGCATGGTGGCAATGGCAATGCCGCTCGCCTCAATCGTGAGAATCTTGGTCACCTGCTTCCCACGGAAACGGCGCTTGAACTCATAGGCAATCTGCCTCATGATGTCAATGTCAATCTGGTGGTTCAGGAAATTGTCCACCTTCAGGATGTTGCCGGACTTTATCACCCCGTCGGCAAGGATCTTTTCTTCGAGGAAATTCATTGTAATTCAGTTATTTACATATTGTCATATCAAGCGTACTTCCGGGTCATGTCAAGCGCGTTTCCTTTGTCATGTCGAGCGCAGCCGGGATATCTTAACCTTTATACTTGTATTTCAGCACATTGAGCCCCTCATCCTCCGAGCTCGTCCCAACGAGCAGCTCATACTCCCCCTCCAGAGGCTGCACCCTCTGCGTCTCATTTGACCACCAGTCGAACGTCCTGTCTTCCAATCGTATGACAGACCTCCTGGTCCTGCCTGCCGGAACATCCACTCTCCTGAAACCGCGCAAAGTCTTCAACGGACCGGCCACGTCACCAGGCCTCCTGACATAAAGCTGTACAGTCTCCGTACCGTCCCGATGCCCGGTATTCCTCACCTTCACCACCAGCCTTACGAAGCGCACTCTCGCCCTGACCACCTCAAAACCGGTATAGCTCAACCCATGACAGAACGCGAAAAGAGGCTTCTCCTTCAGGAACCGGTAAGTATGGCCCGGCATACCATAATCCTCATAATCAGGCAATTGGGAATCCGACGCATAGAACGTGACAGGCAGTTTCCCGGAAGGATTGTAATCCCCGTACAGGACATCCGGCACCCTTGCCTCCGGCACGTGCAATACGGTTCTTGATACGTATCTCGTCCAGGGTGAGCCTCGAAGCAAGGTCACGCGCCCTCACCTCCGCCGGGAGACTTTTGTCCTGATATGCCTGTATTTCCTTGTCAGCAGCCTGAAGCGCAATCGCTCCGGCAAAGACGGCCACCACGGTAAGAAGAAGTTGTTTCATAATGTTTGTAAAACTTATGTTTCGCAGAGCGAAACAACTGCTTTTGAGGCCTTCACGCCGAGGGTAAAGGGTAGCGTATACAAAATTTGCGCGCGGCCTTTACTCGCACTGAGCAATAAAACCTCTGGAAAGCAGAAATCTGCAGCTTTCGAAACTTGAATTGCAAAACTAACATATTACAGGCTATATTGCAAGGAATAGTCTGTATAAAGAATGCCGTCGAGATGATCGCATTCATGCTGGAAAATCACGGCCGTGAATCCCGATACATGCTCCACAGTGTCACGGGCCGGGAAAGCACCTCCCGCCGGGAGCGAATAACGTATGTCAATCTCACGGTAACGGAGCACATCTCCCCGCCTGCCAGGAACACTAAGGCATCCCTCCGGTCCCGGCACCAAGTCTCCCTCATGTCCGGTGATATAGATATTCGGATACACCTCGAAAGGCTCCCCCTCCTTGTCGAAACGCTGTACCGCGACAATCCTCCTCGATATCCCCACCTGCGGCCCTGCAATCCCCACTCCTTCCTGCTCCGGAGAAGTCACCGTCGCTATCATCTTGGAAGCCAATGTCTTGTAATCCTCCCCTTCCAGAGCCTCCACCGGAATCTCCCGGCAATGCCTCCTGAGGAACAGCGAATCCCCCGTCTCATCAACCGTCAACACCCTCATCACCTCCCCCACCTTCCGAATCACCCTCAACTCCTCCCTGCTCCATCCCTCGCCTGCACAAGCGGTCACAATCATCATGGCCACGGCCAGCAACAATACACTTACATTTCTCATATCAGTTTCTATCTAAATGAATCAATCTTCGGATAATCGGTGGAAATCTATCAAAAATCGACACATTTCCACAAGGTATCGGGTGTTTTGGTCCAAACGATGATATCTGTCATCTTTGATAACTCATCAGGTCCTTGAGAGTTACAACACTTTGAACCTGATGGGAATACTCATTGTCCGCAAGTCCCGATGATGCAATAATGGTCAAATGGATTGCATAACTTGTTTTTACTGAAGACCTGAAATCTTCAATCCTTTCATTCAACTCGAGAAGGTATTTTTCTGTAAGGATATATGGAGCTGTCGTAAATTTGGCCTCACAAACATTGATGACCTGGTCTCGCCTCTCGATAATCATATCTATCTGATGTCCTTTTTTGCCTTTCACCCTGTCGGCAGGGCAGCTCCACGAGCACACATTGCTGAGAACGCCACGGATTCCCAAACACTCTTTTATCTGAGGGATATGGTTAAAACACAGCTGTTCAAAGGCATAGCCGGACCAGGAACGTCTTGCGGGATTGTCAACGGAATTTGTCCAAAAGGCCTCATCTCGTCCTTTCCCTCCCCTCATAAATTTGAGATTGAACAGGATAAACATGTCGCACAACTGATACATGACATCCCTAGTCTTTTTCCCGAAGGCAGAATAGGAACGGATAAAGTCACAATTCTCAAGATTCTCAAGAATCGTTGTCATACTGCCTCCCTGCTTGATTTTCAAACTCTCTATAATCTCTTTTCGGGTCATTCCCCTGGAGTTCTTTCCCAAGATTTCAATAGTCTTCCTGTAAATCTCCGCTTTTTTGAACAAAGACTTCAAAAGGATGTCATATTC